>JAUXBQ010000031.1 GCA_030619365.1 candidate division FCPU426 bacterium
CCGGCGCCTGGGTGGTATTCAAGGTAATCGGCTGTTCCCTGACCGAGTCCATGACCTGGAGGCTGGTCACCAAAGCCAGGGGAATGGCGTCCCGTTCCCGGGCGGCGATCAGGTCAATGGCGTATAAATCATATTGCTGATCCGGAAAGCGGAAGCGGGCGCTGCGCTCCCAGGCCTCCACCCCGAATCCCGGCATATCGACCCGGGCGGCGGTCGTGTAGTCATAATCCCGCAGCCCGATGGAAAAGGTGCCGAAGAAATTACCGAGCAATCCGTGGCGCTCGACTTCCAGGAGTATATTCTTGGGGCGGGTGAACAGCGGAAGGTCGAACCGGATGTCTTTGGTGATGATTTCCTCGTGGGTCTTGGCAATGTCGGAATTATCGACCTGCTTTTCAACAGTCTCGCACCAGGGCGCGTGGCGGGTGGGCCTTTCCTCGGTTCCTTCCACGGCCCGCACACGGTAGTAATACGTTCCGTTGCCCTTGCCGATGAACCGGAAGGTCGGCTGCTGCGCATAATAAATGGTGGTGGCGTTCTCCGGAAAATCCGGATCCGCGGATTCCTGGAGCTCATAATAGTCGGCAAAATTGACCGCTTGCCACTGCAAATCGTAATTGCCGATATTTTGGTAATAATTCGTGTATTCCAGACTGACCCGGGCCAGCAGGCCTTTCCGGCCCCGCGCATACATATCGATGTAATAGCCGACGTAAGAATACAGCAGCATGGCCGGGATGCCTAAAAGCAGGAGCAAACGCCGGCTTAAAAAACTGATAGCGCTGAGCAGCATGCCGCCGATCATGACTACCGCGGCGGTGTGCCAGGAAACCGTCATCAGGGCCATGCCCACGGTGGTGGCCACCAAGCCCAGGATCAGCAAGCGCCGCCGGTTTTTGAAGGTTTGCAGGCTTTTCATGCGTTTGAATAGCACAAAGGAGACAATGGCCACGCCGATGGTCAGATAACGCAAAGTCAGGCGCTTGAATTGCCGTTCGTTGCGCTCGATGTTGGCCTGTTCGCTATCTTCCTGCTGGGGCACAGTGGAAATCGCGGCATTCAACTGGTCAAGTGTATTCTGTTTCTGTAATAATTCTTCTTTGGTAAGCTGATCCAGCGCGAGTGCTTCGTGAAAAGCCCTGACCATGGTGTCCCGGTCGCCAAACCGGTTTTGTATTAATAAATTAGCTATGAGCTGGTTCTTGTTCCGGTGGGCCAAAGCGGCTTCATATTTGATCCGGCTCTGAACGTATCTTTCGTTCGCCCAGGCTTCGAGACTCGTAACGGTTTGCAGGGGCGTGGTCTCCTGGCCGGTTTCGAGCCACCTATTGATTCTCGCGATCAATTCCTGGTAACCGACACCGCCCAGTATGCTCTTCCAATCCGATTCCGCATCCATGCCATAGGTGTGGACATCCGCATCACGAACCAGTTGCAGGCCGGCAATCTCGGCCGCGTGTTTGGGCAGCAGGGGATCAATATTCTCCTGCATTTGGATTTGCATCCGCATGGAGGAAATATAAATTTCCCGGCTCATGGTTAAATAAAGGTAATTCAAACCCTGCTCTTCGATTTTCTGGGTTTCAAACGCCCCGATAATCCCGAGTTGCCGTATCAGGCTTTCCATTTCCAAACGAAGGGCGGCCAATTCGGGGGACAGCTTTTCCGCTTCCCGGTCCAAGGCGGTAATGGCCAGATCCATTTCAAAGGCCTCGGCCCTCAAGCCGCGCAGAGTTTGGCCCTGGGCGGTTTCCAACTGCCGGGCCTTGTCCAGTTCCAGGCCGGCGATGCGAAGCTGCTTGTCCAGAATCGGCCGGCGCAGTTGGACCAGAAGCTGGGCGGAATGATGGTTGACCACGTCCTGAAAAAGCCGGGGCGGGAATATGGCGGCCAGGCCCGCGAGCCGGGTGCGCAGTACGTTTTCCGCCTCGAGCTGGGTGACGTCCGCCAGGGCCGGATAGTATTGCTTCATATCATTGAACCAGGCCCGGCCGGCCGGGCTGGCCAGATCGATCTCAAAGCGATTCACCACTCCGTACAGGTCCAACTGAGCCAGCGTTAGGTAGAGTTCCCCGGATCGTTGCCGCCAGAGTTCACCTTCCGCCTGAGCGGGATCGATATTGGACCGCCGTAAAAGATCGTCCAGCGTTTGCCGGGCCATTTCGTCCAGCATGCGGTCGCGCTTGTTCTCCAAAGCATCCAGCTGCAGGTCCACCGAGCCCATTTTCAGGGATAATTCCGTCAGCCGGTCCTTGACGCCCAGTTCCCTTAGAATGACGTCATTCCGGCGGCTGAGGGCCTGTTGCTTGCGCTCCAACTCGGCCTGCACGAGTTTGGCCCGGCGGTAATCCCGATCCAGACTCCTGGTACGTTCCTGCTCGGTTTCCAGTTTCCGGATCTGTCTGTGCAGATCCTGGAACTGCTGGCGGACGTCCTCCGATCGATAGGCCAGCAGGACCAGGTTGGCCCAGGTCTGGCGGCTGGTTAACTCAGCCATCTGTTGTTCCATTTCGACAAATTCCGGTCTTTGCAGGCGGGCGCGCCATAATTTCTGGCTCAACTGGAGCTGCAGATCCATGAGTTTCGGATCATTTTGTATGGCATCCCATTGTTCTTGCATATCGTCATAGACGGCCCGGAGCCCCAGATCATCGGCAATTTCGCGCTGGCGCCGCTGGAGCGCATTGACTTGACTGGAGAGTCCGGCCGTTTCGTTCTGAATCCTGGACAGGGCCAGTTGGTCCTCGGGCGACAGGATGGTTCGTTGCGCAATGGCCTGCTCCCGGGCCAGGGTATCGAGTTCGAGCGCTTGGCGTTTTTCTTTGAGCTCGACCTCAAGTTCCTCCAGGCGGGTAAAGCTGGCCGCGTTTTGCTCCTCCAGGACTTTGATTTTTTCCCGGGAACGCTCGATGATATGGCCGTATTCACGGATCTGCCGGCGCACGGTCCGCGGCGCCCCGCCAATGGGCTGGTCCCACTGGTCTTCACCGCCATATTGGTTTATCAGATCCTGCCGCAGCCGGGTATAGTGCGCCGCGCGCTGCAGTTCAATCTCATATTCAGCGGGCATGCTGTCCAGTACCTGCTGGTATTCCCTTCCCAATGCGGTTACGGTCCGGGCCAATTCCGGATCCGCAGAGATTTGCTGCGTTTCCAGCATTTGCCGCTGCAGGCCGGGATATCTCGCGAAGAGGGCCGCTTCCTCACCCCTCAAGAGTTGCAGCCTATAGTTCAAGCCGGCCAGGCCGATTTCGTTATCTGAGTATTCATCCACCAGGGCGACCTGGTCGGTCTGGATCTGCATCTGCGCCACCAGGTTGGCCCGGGCCTGGTTCAACGCGTCCGCGCCGAGCGCCGTTCTCCGCCGCCCGATGTCATACTCGAGGGCGTCGATTTCGGCCAGAAAGTCCGCGCCAAAGTTCTGCTCCAGCCAGTTGTTCATGCGGGTATCCAGGGCGACGATTTGGTCCGTTGGCAACTCGATCCGCTTTTTCAGCTCGGGGAACTGGATCGCCAATTCGTTTTCCAGTCTTACCAACTCGAGTCTCAATTGCGCCAGCAAACCGGTATTTTCGCGGTATTGCTCGTTCTCCAGGCGCAAGTTGGCGTCTATGCGGTCTAGGGTGTTCTGCGCCCATTGATACTCCGGCCGATCGGCGATTTGCCCGTTGAGAAACGCATTACGCCGGTACTCCGGAGATTGTCTCTCTACCCCGGCCAGGATCTGAGCTTGTTCGGTCGCCAATTGCTGGCGGGAACTCCAAAGGTCAACGAGCAAGGCTTGATCGCGTTGGTATTCCGGGTCCTCCAGCCGGCGAACGGCATTGGCCTGCAAAGTCCGCAACTGGGAGATCGCTTGCTCCACCTGCAAAACTTCCTCTTCCAACTGCCGGATCTCGGTCTGGTTTTCAAAGGCAAACAAGAGGGCGGCAATCTGGTCGGTTACTTCGTCCAGTTCGTGCGCACTCTCGCGTTTGCTTACTTCCAGGTTATGAAATTCGGGACTGGCCGCGTTCAGGTTAAATAGCAGCAACTGGAGCTGCAGCTCCAAATCAGCCAAGCGGTCTCCCATGACGCGCTGAGCCTGATAATAGGCGGTATTGTATTCAGAGGTCAGGGATTGAACTTCCGCCTTTAAATCATCGATGTTTTTACTCACTTCTTTGAGTCTTAAAGTGATTTGCTGGAACGGCGCGGTGGTATTGAACACCACCAGCATGTCCTGATACAGAGTCTCCAACCGCGGCTTTCTCTCCGCCTCGGGTAATTTCAGGATTTCCTGCAACATCTTCATGAAATAAGCTTCCGGAACCGTTCCGGCCATCTCGTCGCGATAAAAATCCAAACTGACGGTTCTCACTTCCTCAATGTCTTGCGTGAGATAATCCCGCATAAATTGCGCGTAAAGATCTCCCACCAGACTGCGCATAAACCGGACGGCCTCTTGGTCGTCCGTAAAGGCCAAACGCCGGTTAAGTTCCGCGGTCAGGGTCATTTCCATCTCTTCTTGGATATCGGGGATCTCTATCCCCTCCCGTTGATACAGATCGATCAAGCGTTGGCGTTCCTCCAGCAGCTCCTTGACATCGGTGACCGAAGGCGAGAACAGACGCTGCAAGCGGGGATAGTATTCCTTATACGTCAACGCCTGTCTGACCAGGTCATAGAGTTCGGGATCCCGCTGGAGAATGGCCGGACCATGGGTTGCCATATATTGTTCGGATTCCTGGTCCAGCCTGGTCACTTGAGCCAGGGCTTGGTATACCGGATTGGTGGCTATCAATCTTTCCACGGCCTCTTGTTTTTGGGCAATGCTGGCATTGATAAAATCCAAGGTTCTTTGAACATTAAAATCCTTGGTTTTTTGGGTTAACGGGATTTCCTCGTGATTTAAATAATCCTGCAGGTACTCATCCAGGGCCACGCTGAGCCGCTGGGTCTGGGCATCCAGCAGCATCTGGGTGTCGGCCTGGGTTAACACACTCAAATAATCCAGCTCTTTCTCGAGCTCGGCTTTTTGGTCCCGCAGGCTTCCGACCAGGGAACTCAACAAGGTTTGATACCCGCCCTGGATCTGCCCGGATAATTGCGCCGGGGCGGTTGCGGCCACCGGACGCTGGGCGCCGGTTTGCGCCTGCTCCCACTGGGCATACAGGCCGGGAGCATTCGCCAGGGCCGGCAGATTCGCCAAGTGCGAGTGGTTGGAAGTGGTGTTCAAGGCTAAATACATCTGGATCTGATCCAAGTTGTTGTATTGCAGCTCCCGTTTGTTATCGGATATGTCGGTTACCTGGTTCGGCAGGCCCCAGTCGTCCACGCCCTGCCTCCCGGCGATGGCCATGAAATATTGTTGAGCCTGCGGATCGCCGGTGGTCAATAAAATTGACGCTTCCACGGGGCTCAGGAATCCGCTCTGGTCCAGCCGGGTCAGGGCCCAATTCAGGCGGTTTTGTCCTAAGCTGCCGGCCGTGTCGGGCGCCCATTGCGACTCTGGAACCAGGGCCGCGCCGTTCCGCAAGTAGGCGTCGGCAGCCTGCTCCATCTGCACGCCAGCCTGCTCCTCCAGGGGAATTTGCAGCTGCATGAAATCCTGGTTCATAATCTGATTCGGCTTGGCCCCTGCCAAAAAGGCGACCAAGGCCCGGTTCAGACTGTTCCCGGACAGGACCGTGGCCGGCTGCAAGGTCGTATCCCAGAGCCGCCCGTCCTGATCAGCATTCAAGGTCGATCGCAGTTGCTGGGTGACCGGATCTTTAAAGCCGGAGTAGTCCATTACTTGAGATAACATCGTGGCCATTAAGTACAGATCCGGTGAAATGTCTTTAAAATTCTCGGCCGTCAGGTCCAGGCCCAGGGCCAGGCTGGCGCTGGCCGTGAAATCCAGGACCACGGTTCCCTCCTCGGAAACCACCGGGACCAGGCGGCCTTCGGTCACGGCCAAATCCCGCGGCACCAGGCCGTTGAACTTCAATTGGGGTTGGATATACATCCTGATGAAATCAGGCATGGCTTGATTTATTTGTTTCAGCAGTCCGAGGTATTCCTGGTGATACTGCTCCCGTTTCTGCTCAGTGGTGGCGTCCTCCATTTTCCAGACCAAGTCATACAACTGTTTCTTGCTCACGCCGGAAAGTTCTTCCAAGGCGTCCCATTGGAACTCCACGCCCAACATTCTGGAGTAGTGCGTCAGCATTTCCCGGGTATGGCTCTTGGCCCGGCCCGCGGTCTCGTCGCCGTTTTGCATGGCCAGGTTGGTGGCCTGCAGGTCCGCGGCGATCAGTTGCCCGGAGGTCCGGTTGTCCCGCGTTATCGTTTCGCGGACGAGTGGCTCATCCGCCACCTTATCCGTTTCCAGGACCAGGGTCGCGGACTGCACGGGCAGATCCGTAACCTGCTCGCGCAGCTTGGTAATGGCCTGATAATTGTTGCGGGACAACTGCTCGGCAAAGAGGTCATAGACATTGTCGCCCGCCACCAGTTGGTCGATCCGGGCCTGGATCTCATCCCGCAGGCCCAGGAAATACACGCGTTTTTTATCGAGAAATTCCTGGTTGTCGCTGTCAAAACTCGGGCGGCCGGTCAATCCCTGGAAAAAGGCTTTGGTGGTTTCACGCCAGCCCCAGCGGGGATTGGCCACTGTCATGAATAACTGGCGGTAGATCGCGATCTCCTTGAATTCGGGCACCAGGGCATACGTATCAGCGGCTTGGATGGCCATGAAGAAGATTGTGTTAAAGTCAAAGGTCTTGTTCAATTCCGGGTCTCGCGTGATCTGGTAAACCAGCACAAACTGTTCCAGGATGCGATCCATGTTGGTTTCCGAATACAGGTCCGGCCTTTCATACATCCGCGCCGAAAGATAGCCGATAATGCCGGCCGCGGTATTCCGGTCAATGGATTGCAGGAAGGATCCCAGATCCTGGTTATTGATGAGGTAGGCATAATGATCCGAATAGCGCTCCAACCACATGATAATTTCCTCGTCTGAAAATCCTTCTATCTCCTTCAGGTAGTCAATGGTCACAATTCGGTAGGAAATTTCCTGGGCATCCGTCATGCCGGCCCGGTTCTCCAGAATGGTCAAATAATTAAACCGCTGCTCCAGCATGGCCAGCCCTCTGCGAATATCGTTGTCGTTGTGCCAATCAATGTCCTTGATTCTGACCTGGACCGTGGACAGCCAACCGGATACCCATCCGGGCGGAACTTCGGAATTAAAATAACGAATATACAGATTATTCACGGCCTTGTACATCGGACTGCCCTCGGCCACCAGGCCGCTTTCATAGGTATCCATGTAGGCCTGCAGTTCTTTGGACCGCGCCGTTACTTCCAGCACTTCCCGGGCAATGCCTTCCCGGATTCGCTGCGCTTCTTTTTCCTGCACGGTTTTTTCGATAGGCGGCGCTTCGACAAACTCCGGCGAGGTGGGTTCAAACGGTTGAAACGTCAGGCGCACCGGATCCATGAACCACATGAATTTTTCCAGGGGCGCCCGGATCACGGGGGGCAGCCAGCGAGGCACTTTTTTCACGTAATTGCCGGTGGGAAAGAGCGAAAGGAGCGTGAAGTATACAAAGGTAAAAGCCGCCCCCAGGCGCAGGAAGAGGCGGTAAGCCCAAGTGCTATTGCCCGCGTTTTTAAACAAGGGATAGAAGGTAAAGAACAGGCCGAACACGCTGAGATAAACGTAATACACCACCGCCACTGCCGGCGCAATGCCGACAAAGTGCGAGGCGAACAGCAGGCCCAGGATGGCGATCCCCACCCAGGAAAAGGCGGGGGTAACGGGCAGCGGCTCCGCGGCATCCGTATCCACCGGAATTTGGAAAACTTGCTCGGCGATTTTTCTGAGTTTGACAAAGTGCAAGGGTAAGGAGGTGATGTAAATTGTAATGGGGCTCAGCAGGAAGGAGCCCAGGACCAGCATCGCGATGATGGAGGTCGAGGAAGACGGGTGGGTGAATATGGTCCAGACCATGAGTACCATGAAAAAGGCGGGGCCGATCCACAGGCTGTTTTTAAACGCGTCGATGAGGTGGAGGCGCGCGGCCCGGGCCTCGGCCACCCGCTGGGGGATCCAGGCGATGGCCTGGGTCATCATGGTGATCAGGCCGTTCGCGATTTTGATGGGGGCCAGGAGCAGGTTGGTGAGCAGAATGTAATTGGAGAACAGGAATTCAAAAAAGGCGGCCGTTATTCCACGTAAAAACTGATCCAGGTGCTGGGCGCTGGTTTTGTCGAAGGACTTGTCCCGGGGGCCGTCACGCATGCGCTGCGTCAGGTTGGCCCGAATCCCCCCCCAGGCCATTACTGTGGCGCTTAAAACCAGGTAGGCGACTCCCGGCAGCAGCGCAACCCCGCCTGTGGCAAGCAGCACGGCCATTGCGGCCGTGAGTCCCAAACCCACCACGCCCATGAGCTTAATCCGCCAGTGGGAGCGCAGGAAATTGCGGATGGTCGTAATCAGGGTCCGGCCCCAGCTGTTCCGTTGGGCCTGCTTCAGCCGGGTCCGCGCTTTCGCGGCTGCTTGCCGGGCGCTTGCCAAGTCCGCTCTCTTTTCCGGCACCAGGTCCAGCGTAAGGTTTTCCGCCTCCACGAGTGCTGTTTGGGCAGACTTGACCGCAACGGTTTTTTCCCGGTAATTTTGCTGCTCCGCGTCGGTGTTCGGCCAGGCCGTGTTAATTAGCAGGCTCGCGCTAATGGCGACCACACCGAAGATCAACACGCCCAGCACCAGCGGGCCGGTGATGACCGGAAAAGCCAGCAGCATCAGGGCCAAGACCGGCGCCCCGACCACGGCGCTTATAAATCCGAGGACACCCAGCACGCGCGACAGCATCGGACCCTGCCGCACCGCGCGGGCCAGGGACAACAGCGGATTCGTGAATTTGGTCAGGCCGATCATGCCCGCCAGGGTGATGGTTAAAATGATCCAGGCCAGGGCGGGGTTTTGAATTGACAACATGCCCGGTATGCCGGCGAAGAGAATGGTCAGCAAAAACCAGATCAGGTAAATGGGCTCGGAATAATTGCCCCGCATGGGCAGGCTGGCGATATATTTGGCGCCCACGTTCCGGACCGCGGTCATCAGCAGAAACACGCCGGCAACCGTCACGCCCATGCCGGCCATGAAATTGACCGGGGTTACAAAAATCGCGGCCCCCAGAATCAGGAGACTCCCGATCAGGGAGGTTACTTTGGACCGGGCGAAAAAAGTTTCCGGGTTGCGGTTCCAGGGGACCGCTTTTTGATACACCTGAGACAGGGCCCCCCATTTTTTACCCCGGGCCGGCTCTCCTCCGAATTCCTTGCGTAGGTTCTCGGAAAATATGCCCAGCATGCCCAGGGAGAGGATGCTCAGCAAGCTGATGACGACCATGATCAGCGCCGCGGGCGCAAAGACGCCGACCGTGACAAAGGGAATGCCAAGGGAGATCAATAAAGCTCCCAGGCCGGAGACCAAGCCGAGCAGGGTCAGCCGCGCGCTCCAGGTGGTCAGAAAGTTCGGGTTCTTGTTCATGCGGACCGCCAGCAGGCCTGATCCCCATTGAAAAAACCGCGGCAGCAGGTTTATGCCCAGTCCGAACAGCAAGGGATGGGCGATTTTGTCCAGAATCATGTCCCCCACGAACCAGCGGGTGAACTGGGACAGGGCGGAGATGAAACTGCCGGCCACGCTTTCGCCGAAACGGACCGTGTCCTTGTCAATGTAGACGGGCATGGAAACTTTGGCTTCCCAGGTATCATGGCTCAAGGCGTTGATTGGGATAATTTCGATTACGCGCATGAGCACCGCCTCATTGGCGCGAATCCACTCCAGCTTCTCCTCCGGGGTGGCCTCCCGGCTGGGCGGCTGGAGGAGGGCCGTTTCCAGGACGCGCACGGCTTCGGCGTGTTCGGCCTTGTGCAACACATGGTTAACCTTCAGGCGTTCCAGGACGTCGAATTCCCGCATGACTTGGAAAATTCGCTCCATCTGCTTGATCCGTTTTTCCATTTCCGTGGGTTTATCCACTCTTGGCCCGGTCTCGGTCTTCCGTTGCTGGTCCCTGGCTCTTTGCTCGACCAGGGAATTTTCGTCGATAATACCTGTGGGCTCGCCGATGGCCATGGTGACATAAATATCGTTCAGCAGGCCTTTGCCGTAGTACGGCCCGCGGCCGAAAACAGTGTACAAGCCTTCGGGGATGTTGGACAACTCAATGTCCCGGGCCGTGCTTTGCATGAAGGTATACAGGGTCTGCAGGGTGTTGTGCGCGTCCAGGAAAGGCATGATGATGCCGCTCTCCGGGTACCCGGCGGCGATCTCCAACATGGTGCGGATGGTGTTCGGATAATTTTGGTTGTCCGAATCCATGGTTTCGGTGTGGAAGAACGGCCGATCGGAAAGTCCGGCTTGCTGGAAATCCGCCACGTCCTGCATTTCCCTGGCCTGGAGCTGCTTGATCATGGTATAGATGGCGCCGTTTAAGATGGTGGCGTTCCTGAAATAGGTTTCCAGGTAGGTTTGACGAAAAGCCTGGTCATCCAAGCCCGAGTAATCCACGCCGCAATGCCATAAATACTGTTCCATGGCGCGCCGCACACTGATATCCAGGGCTTGCTCCGAGATGACGGCTTGGTATATCTCCTGGGTAAGCTGCTCCTGGTAATCGCCAACAATGTCCGTCAGCATGGCCAGGATGTAATTTTGTTCCTCAGGGGACTGCTTCTGGAAGGCGGCCAGGGTCACCGCGGGTTTGTCCGGAAACTTATTGTTATAGGCTTTATAGATCTCCTGCAAATCCGCGGGCAGCCTTTCCAGATCAGGACGCCTGATGTTCCCGGCCTTGGCAAAATATTGCAGGATGAATTCCCGCCGGTACTCTTCCAGGTTGGGGTCCGCGTTTTCCGGCATCCGATCGATTGTCGCGAGGGTCAAATACCTTTTCACTATCGCGGCGTTTTCCGGGCTAAGCGGCTCGTAAAAATCGGCGATGGCCAAGTACTGCTCGTACGTAAGGTGCAGGTCGTTGGCAATGTCTTCCGCGGAAGCAAAGTAATCCTGCTGGTCGTCCTGCGTCAGGCGCACAAACGTCTTGTCCTTTTCCGCCTCGGACATGCGCTCATGCACTTCATAAACCACGCGTTTATTCAGGACGCCGGTGTCGGCCTTGATGTTCTGGTTCACGGCGAAGCAAAAAGACGGCACCCGGATCAGGCAGGTGCTTAAAAAGTTTTTCTGCCGCGCCGGGGTTCGTTTATTGAATTTCTCCAGGGTGTATTTACGCGCCGGGCCCGGGGCAAATCCCCACACGTCCTCGGTTTCCCTGAGATAGCGGATTTTTTGGTCGTCCGGAAAGCGCTGGAATTGTTCCCAGGTAAGGCGCGTGCCTTGTACGTAAAAGGCGTAGTTGTTGCTTTGCGCTCTCAGAGCGTTGTCACTGATCTCCGTGCCCTTCATCCACTTCACGCGCCGCATATCCAGGCCCTTGCGGCCGGGCGTGTTCCATTTCTTTTTGCCCGCGGCCGTGAATACCCGATACCCCTCCGTGTCGGAGACGAAGTCCTGGTCCCGGCCCTCCAGGAGCACGTTGTTCAAATTGCCGAACAGGGTTTCGGCCTGTTTTTGCAGGTCCTGCCGCGACGGGGCGGCGGTGAATAATTTTCTGACCATCCCGCGGCGTTCCTGTAAAAACTCGTCCAATTTTTCTTCCCCGCCGGGGGTCAGTTGGATGATCACCTTTCGCCCTGCCGCGCGCTGCGCCTCGGTACTGGCGTCATACCCGGGCGCCGGATTTTTCTCGTACTCCGCGGCTGTCATGTTCAGCATCCGGTAATCCGCTTCCAGCAGTATTAATCTCCCGCCAGTGCTGAAATAACGGTTATCCAGGTAGGTGATTGCCCGGTTGACCCCGCGGTGGCTGAGGAGCATGTGATCCTGGTACTGAATGGGCTTTTTGCCCACGCGGGTGGCATGCTTGATATAGCGCACCTGGTGGACGTATTTCGCGGTGTGTTGGTCCAGGCGCGTCAGCAACACGGATTGGTTGACCGCTTGATCCTGGTTCAAGCCCTCGAGGCGGGCGCTGAGATTGTCGGGCGCAATTGGCTTGATCTCTTCCCAAGACAGACCCAGGGTCAGCGCCGCGATTTCGCGGTCCACCAGTTGATTCCAGAATTCAAACCTAACGGAGTCCACGCCGGTTTCAACGGTTTCCCGGGCCTCGATCTCCTGGAGCTGAATTTGGGACAGACCGTCTTTTTCCTGCTTGCTCTTATCCCGGTAATGCTGCCAGGTCAGCCCCTGGGACGCCTGGGTTTGCCGCCAGGCCAGGATGGCACGGGACTCTTGGGTCAGGGTTTTACGTATCCGGTTCTTGGTTTCCCGGGCGTATCGGATTTCCGCCAACATCATATTGATGCCGTTGGTTTGGGACAGACCGGCGCTCTCCAGATTATGATTCAGATCCAGGTTGCCCATAAAACCATCGTACATGTTGTCATAAGCTTCCCGCGCGGTTTCAAACACGTCGGCCAGTATCTGATAGGTAATTTGAGTGCGATTCTCGTCCGGGATGGCGTGGGGCATCGCCTTGCGCTTGTAGCTCTTCTTCAGGGGACCCTTGATGGCGCGGACTACGACATTGATTACCGTGCTGGCCACCACGTCCGCCCAGTTCCAGTTTAAAAACCACATCAGGGTCAGGGCCAGGGGCGAGGCCATAGCGCCCGCAAAGGCCAGCGTGAAGAGCTTGACCATGAGCAGGTCCAGGAAGAAAACCACGGTCAAATACAGCCAGCCGGACAGGGGCGTGTCGCCGATTTGGGACTGCATGATCCGGGTGAACAAATTGCGTTTGTCCTGGCCCGACTTGTTGACGATTTCGTTATAGGTCTGGACGAATTGGTGCATGTTGGGGAAGAAGGCTTTCAGTTGGGCGGCGAGGCGCAGCCTGATGGGCGCGTTGAGGATGGCGTTTATCTGCGCCCCATAAGCGTACAACTCGGACACCAGGCGGCTGTGCGGCCTCCGCCTCGCGTCCTCCCGCTTCTTGGCTTGCCGCTGGTGGGCGCTCTCATGCTGCAGGATCATGCGTTGCACGTATTTAGGCATCGCCGAAATCCGTACCATGTCCGCCACTATGTTTTTGCTGACTTTATCGTAATAGGCGATCCGGGGTTTACGCTCTGCTTCCGCCACTTCGCGTTTGTCGATAATCCCCTCGCCTTTCCAACCTTCCTCCAGGCTGTCCAGCTGTTGTTGGGTGATGCTGGGATAGGCGGCCAGATGCCGGGTCCGCCAGATATGGAACCCGAGGATCGTAAAGGCGATGCCAACCACCGGATTGCCCACCAGGCCCAGTACCCCGATAGTCAGGCTGGCCACTGACCAGCCGTATCCCAGGGTGAACAGGCCCGTGAGCCCCGCATAACCAAGATAGATGCCCAAGACCGACAGCCCGGTGCCCAGGGCGGTGAGGATCACGATGCTCCAAACCCCGAGTCCGGAAAGCAGGGATCGCGGCCGGGCCGCCAGGACCGCCGCGCGGGCGCCCGGATCGTCAGGACTTATTTGCTCGCCTTGGGCCACGCGCGTGCGCAGGCGCCAAATAATATTGGCCAGGGTATTCCGGATCACCAGGATCACGCCGATGGCCACGATCCCCGTGCTCCCCATCAGCAGCCACATTCCAGTGGGCGCCAATAACCCGGCCACGCCCAGGGTGAGGAGTCCCGCGCCGATCATGACCTGCGTCAGCGAAAAACGGGGCGAGGTGGCGACCCGGCCGAAGATACTTTGGAACAGCCGGATCAGGCCGGGCGCCATCCGCCTGGCCGGCTGATATTCGATCAGACTGCCGTCAAGAGCCGTCTCATAAATCATTGCGGGCATGACATCCTTGTTGCTCTGCTGCAGGATCTCTATCGCTTCTTTGATATTCTTGGCGTACTTTTTCCGCGTCTCGGCATCCGCGGTGATGACCAGCATGACCCGGGCGTTGCTGTTCATGATCCGCGCGCTGTCCCGCAAAAAGGCGTAGTCCGCTCTCTCCAGGCGTTCGGGATAGTTGAGGCGGAAAATGACCGCAGGACCGTCGACGCGGCCAAAGCTGGCCTTGTCCAGGTTCAGCGGCCGCGCCAAATTTAAATTCCCGTCAATCCTGCGCAGTGTTCCTGCCAGGGCCGCGGCGTAGATGTCCGCGTCACTGGCTGGCAAGGTTTCGGTCTGCTCCACGGCCGGGGTGGCGCGCGGAGCAATCACGTCCGGCTGGAGCGCTTCGGCTTCCGCTTCCAGTGTGAATTCCGGAACCTCCGCGGTCAGCACCTCTCGGGCCCGAAGCGGGGACAAAGACGCCATGACCATGAGCCGTGGAACCACTTGCTTGAAAAAGTTCCGGGTGATCTCACTCGCCCTGATTTTATATTCATCCAAAGGATCCCGGCCGGCAAAGGAGCGAAAGGACACATCCTGCATGGCCCGGTCAATGGGGCGCAGGAAGGCATTTCCCCACTCCTGCCGCAATTGCAGAATCAGGCTTTCCTGCTGCTGCGCCAGCGTGAGGCCCTTAGCCTCCGCCTGGCTTTCATACAATCCGAAAATTTCCTTGCCAAGTTGGGCTTCCAAAGTCCGGCGCGCCTCGGCCCGGTCCTGGTCCTGGCCCAGTAAAACCTCGCGGTACGCTTTCCGGAGGTCTGGCTGGTTGGGATCGACGGCCATGCCCCGCGCTTCCACTAGTCTGAGCAGTTGCCCATAACCCGAGACCGCCAGCGCATCCTCGGGCAAGGACCCCACCTGGCCCTGCAGCCTTTTGATCAGATCCCGGCGAATGCGGTATCCTCTCGATTCGCGCCCCTCCACAGCCTCGCGAACGGTCCGATCCATGTTCGCCCGGTTTTCGCCCGGAAAATACAGGGCCAGCGCCGAGATCATCTGTTCAACTTCCCAGAATCGCGGATTTTGGTAATGCGCAAAACGAGACACTACTTCCTCAATTTGGGTCTGGATGTGTTTGCTCGCCGCCTTCCGGGTGGAGATCGTGTCCAGTAAAGCCGTAATGTCCTGCGTAATGTTTTCCCGGACAAAGGTAGACAAGCTCTCCGCGGTCAGGCCCTGGATTCGCAGTTCCAGGTCCCGCCGCTGGCGATCCGCCTCGTCCACGGCCTTGAAATATTTGTCGTAGTAGGCGCGCTGGGCGGATTTGGCCCGGGATATGCGCAGATGGGTTTTATAAATAATCTTTATGATGGTACGACCCCAGCGGGTGCCGAGCAAATTACCGGTTATTTGGCTGTCCAGCAGTTTCCGCAGCGTGTCGGGCACGTATTTTTGGAATACCTCGTCATCCTCAAAACTGTAGATCTTCTGGGCATACCCGATTAATCCCTGCCGGCCCACGCGCCCGAACAACTGTTCGCTGGCGTCCGAGTTTTCCGGGACCTCCGCTTCCACGGCCAGCATATTTTCGCCCAGCACGTTGAATCCGCGCGTTCCGCGGGGATTGGCCAGTGTGACCACAAACGGCAGATGGGCTATTTGCTTAATGGCCTGCAAATGTTCATCCGAGGTTTCCGAGTTAATGACGCAGACCGTGAGATGCTGCTGCA
>JAUXBQ010000089.1 GCA_030619365.1 candidate division FCPU426 bacterium
CCATGATTCGGGAAGTGCGCCGGCAGTTCAAGGAGATTCCCGGCCTGATGGAAGGCAAGGCCCAGGCCGAGTACGCCAAGTGCGTGGACATTTCCACCACGGCCGCCATCCGCGAAATGGTGATGCCGGGCCTGTTGGCCGTGACCGTGCCGGTCATTGTGGGTTTCTTAAGCCTCAAAGCTCTGGGCGGACTGCTGGCCGGGGTCACGGTTACGGGCGTGCTCATGGCGCTGTTTATGTCCAATGCCGGGGGCGCTTGGGACAATGCTAAGAAATACATTGAAGGCGGCGCGCACGGGGGCAAAGGTTCGGCGCCGCACAAGGCCGCGGTGGTGGGCGATACGGTGGGCGATCCTTTCAAAGATACGGCCGGGCCTTCGCTCAACATCCTGATCAAGCTCATGAGCGTGGTCTCCCTGGTGCTGGCGCCCGTACTCATGCAATGGGGTAACCTACTGTTCCGGTAGGGGGAGAGAGCCGGGCAGGACTCCTGACAGGTTTGGACAGTATTTGTGTTTTAGAAAATAATAAGCCCGGGTTAAAGTGGTTAATAAAAAAAGGGGATGTTTATTTCGGCGCAGTTCCATTCGGATTGGCAATTTCCTGCTCCAGTTTCCGGGCCTCGGCCGGCCGCTTCAGCTGCTTAAGCAGATCGGCATAGTGTTGGGTAACCTGGATGCGGTGCGGGTGGCCTGAGTCAATCACATTTTTCTGGAGGGACAGGGCCCGCCGGAAATACGTCTCAGCCTCATCCAGCCGGCCCTGGTGCACGAGGATCTGGCCGAGCAGATCCAGGTCCAGGGCGATTCGCGGATGCAATTTTCCCAATTTTTTCTGGTGCAGGTCCAGGGCCTGGCGGGCCATGGGTTCGGCCTCCAGGTAGCGGCCGGCGCGGATGTAGAGCGTGGCCAGATTGACCACGGACTGGACGTAATCATGGCGCGCGGGCCCGGCTTCCTGATTTTCCAGGATGAGGCTGCGCACGGACAATTCAATGGCCTCCTGCACCTTGCCTTGCCGGCGGTAAATATTTTCCAGGTTGCTTAAATAAGGCTGCAGGGCCGGGTGGTCATTACCCAGCTGCTTTTCCCGCGCAGCCAGGACTTGGCTGTACAGCTTTTCGGCTTTCTTGTTTTTGTTGAGTGCGTCGTAAATAAAGGCCAGGTTGTTCATGCCCTCGGTCATGAGCAGGTCCGCCTCGTCCAAATGCTTGGTCAATATTTTCAGAGCCCGCTGGCCGAAGGATTCGGCCTTGGCGTAATTGCCGGCGAACCGGTAGTTTTCGGAGAGATATAAAAGCAGCATGCCGGTTTCCACGTGCTCGGGCCCAAGTTCCAGTTCTTTAATCGACAACGCCCTGTAGAGGAGCGTGCGGGCCTTTTTGTACTCGCCCTGCAGGTTATAGAGAAAAACCAGGTTGCCCAGGGACGTGGCCACGTGCAAGTGGTTGGCGCCAAAGGCCCGCTCCGCCAGCTCGAGCGACTGGTGCGCCACCTCCGTGGCCTGGAGGTATTTGCCGTCGTGGAAATGCCGGGTGACTTTCCGGTTGAGCTTGGACCAATGGCTCATTTGAGAGCAGCCAGCCGCCAGAACCAGGCCGCCCAGCAGCACAAAGAGAATTGTTAGGTTTCGTTTGGTCATTATGGTCTCCTTAGCCGACTGGGGAAGTCCCGGCGTTGATATCATAGCCGCGCATGGCCCGGTCCGGTCGCGGTCCTGAAATCAGGTAGATATTGTAACACTATTCTGGAGCCTGGCGCTGCGGAAAAAACACGGCCGCCTCTCCCGATCTTGCACGCCCAAGACCGGGCTGGGCGGGAATGATATAACACGGGTAGGGAACGGTCCCCCGACCGGAGGGGAATATCGATCCGGGATTCCCTTCGGTTGCGACCGTTCCCTACTTAAAATAGATTGACAGATGCGCAGCGGTTGAGTATATTATCTTTTCTTTATTTATCTAAACTTGCAAGCGGGATCAGGAGGAAAACCAGTAATGTACGCAGTGATTGAAACCGGAGGCAAGCAATATAAAGTCGACAAGGGCGTCTTTTTGAAGGTGGAGCGCCTGGACGTTGAAGTTGGGAAAAAAGTGGAACTGGACCGGGTGCTCCTAGTCAGCGACGGGGAAAAGGTCACGATTGGCCGTCCCCTGGTCAGCGGGGCCAAGGTCGTGGGCGAGGTGATCCGCCAGGGCCGGGCCGCCAAAGTCATGAGTTATAAATATAAACCTCGCAAGCATTCGGCCACGCTGCGCGGCCACCGCCAATATTATACGCAAATCAAGATCCTCGACGTGGTCGCGGGCAAGTAGGAGGCAAACGCCATGGCACATAAAAAAGGACAAGGCTCGACGACAAACGGCAGAGATTCCGCCGGCCAGCGCCTGGGTTGCAAGCGCTTCAGCGGCCAAATGGTCACCGCGGGCAGCATCCTGGTGCGCCAGCGCGGGCTGCGCTTCAAACCCGGACGCAACGTGGGTCAGGGCAAGGATGACACGCTTTTTGCGAAGATTACCGGCACTGTGCTCTACGAAGGCAAGGACAAGGGCCGCCGTTTCATTTCCGTGATTGACCAGCAGGAAGCTAATAAAGAGACGGCTGCCGCTCCGGCGCCCGCCTTCGCCCAGAAGACGGCCACGGTGACCGTTGCGCCGCCCGAACCCGTTGCCCCGGAGGAACCTGCCGGCGCCTAAGGAAAATCGAGATGTCCCGAGCCCTAAGGTCCGCCTTAGGGCTCTTTTTTTTAAATAAAAAGAGAATATCACGAAGGACACGAAGATCTGTCCACGAAGGACACGAAGAAATAAATTAGGAAAAGGATTTTTTAAACCCTAATTATTCTTCGTGCTCTTGTCTTTTCCTTCGTGCTCTTCGTGATCCGATCTTTTGGAGTATAGGAAATGAAAAAGAATTTATTTGTGGACCGGGCGAAGGTGACAGTGGTCGGTGGCCGGGGCGGGAACGGAGCCTCGCACTTTCTTCGCGAGAAATTCGTGCCGCTGGGCGGGCCGGACGGCGGTGACGGCGGCCGCGGCGGTCACGTCATTTTAGTGGGCAACGCCAGCCTGAAGACCCTGGTCGATTTCTCCTACCGTAAAACCTACGCCGCGGAACCCGGGAAAGCCGGCGCCGGCAAGAAAAGAACCGGCAAACAGGCCAAGGATAGCATGGTGCCCGTGCCGGTCGGCACCGTGGTACTGACCGCCGGGGGCGAAATGGTGGCGGACATTCGCGAGCACGGCCAGCGGGTGATCGTGGCCAAGGGCGGCCGGGGCGGCCGGGGCAATGTCCATTTCGCCACCTCCCTGCGCCGCGCGCCCAAATTGGCGGAAAAAGGCGAACCCGGGGAATCGCGAGACCTGGTCCTGGAACTCAAGCTCCTGGCGGACGTGGGCCTGGTCGGCCTGCCCAATGCCGGAAAATCGACCTTGCTGGCTGCGGTCTCGGCCGCCCACCCCAAGATCGCGGATTATCCTTTTACCACCCTTACACCAAACCTGGGCCGGGTGAAAATCGACGAGGGCGCGGATTTCGTGCTGGTGGATATCCCCGGGTTGATCGCCGGGGCGTCGCAGGGCGCGGGGTTGGGGCACGAATTCCTGCGGCACGTGGAGCGTACGCGGCTGCTGATTCACGTCGTGGACGCCGGATTTCCCGGCGTGGATCCGCCGCGCGATTTCACCACCATCAACCGGGAATTGGCGGACTACCATGCCCGCCTGGCCCGGCGCCGGCAACTGGTTGCCCTGAACAAAGTGGACCTGGTGTCAAAGCCCCGGGCCGCGGCCCTGAAAAAACGCTTTCAGGGGCAGGGGTACGAAGTCTTCCTGATTTCAGCCGCCACCCGGCAGGGCGTGCCGGAGCTTATGCGTCGGGCCCTGGCCGTGCTACAGACCCTGCCTGCGGACGAGGACACCCTTGATCTGCCGATCCGGATCATCCGGGGCCTGCCGCCCCGGTTCGTCCTGGAAGCGAACGGTACCGGTGTCTGGCGACTAACCGGCCAGGAAGTGATAAAATGGGTGGCCATGACTGATTTCGAAAATGAAGAGGCGGTTGACAAGCTGCGGGACATTTTCAACCGGCTGGGGGTAAGCAAGGAATTCAAAAAGAAAAAAGTGGCCGAAGGGGACACTATCGTGGTGGGAAAGGAAGAATTTTTATTTAGGGAAGATTTGTAATATAATAAACCCCACCGCATGCGAGGACGGACCATGCAGCGCAGACAATTATTGAAAAAAGCCCAACGGATCGTGGTAAAAATCGGCACCGCCCTGTTGACCGGCGGGAACGGGTTACTCAACACGCGCTTCATCACCAAGCTGGCCAAGGAAGTGGCGGTCCTGAAAGCCGACGGCCGCGAGGTCATTTTAGTCAGTTCGGGCGCCGTGGGCGCGGGTATGCTGACCCTGAAAACCAAACAGCGGCCGCGCACCATTCCGGGGCAGCAGGCCCTGGCCGCCGTGGGACAGCCGCGGCTGATGCAGGCCTTTGACCAGAGTTTTTCCCGGTTGGGACTGATCACGGCCCAGGTGCTGCTCACCGCCGAGGACATCCATCACCGCCAGCGGTACTCGCACGCCCGGAACGCGCTGCTCGAGTTGCTCAAGCTGAACATCATCCCGATCTTCAACGAGAATGACACCGTGGCCGTGGACGAACTGAAATTCGGCGACAACGACACCCTGTCCGCGCATATCACCAACCTGGCCGAGGCGGACTGCCTGATCATTCTCACCGACGTGGCCGGCTTGTTTTCCGAGGATCCCCGGGTGGCGCCGGACGCCCGGCAGGTGTTTCAGGTGGAGCACATTGACCAGCACGTGGAAGCCATGGCCGGCCAGGGTAGCGGCCTGGGCACTGGCGGCATGACCACAAAAATCCTGGCCGCCAAAATGGTAACCGGCATGGGCGAGGAGATGATTATCGCCGACGGATGGCAGAAAAACGTGCTGCTGCGGATTCTGGCCGGCGAGGAGATCGGCACGATCTTTTACCCCCGGGGCGACAAGCTGGCAGCCCGCAAACGCTGGATCGCATTCGCCCTGAAACGCCAGGGCCACCTGGTCCTGGACAAGGGCGCCGGGACCGCGGTGGAGGAGCGGGGCAAAAGCCTGCTGCCCTCGGGCATCTTGGCCGTGGAAGGGACGTTTAAGCAGGGGGATTGCGTGGGGCTGAAAAACCAAAGCGGCCGGGAATTCGCGCGCGGCCTGGTCAAGTATTCCTCGCAAGAGATCGCGCAGCTCCGCGGGGCCAAGACCAGCGAGATCGAAAAGATCCTGGGGTATAAAAACACGGACGAGATCATTCGCCGCGACGACCTCGCCCTGCTGAAATAAAAGAGGGGATCACGAAGAACACGAATAAAAAAGAGGATCACTAAGAGCACGAAGGAAAAGACTAGAGCACGAAGAATAATTTAAGATTAGGAAAAATCCCTATATGCTCGTTTCTTGGTGCTCTTCGTGGACAGACCTTCGTGTCCTTCGTGATCAATTTCTTGAAGGGAGTAGGGCCAATGGGACTACGGGATGAATTGATCGGGATTGCGCAGGCGGGCCGGGAGGCGGCGCGCAAGCTGGCCTCGGCCGGCACGGCCATAAAAGACAGCGCCCTGCGGGCCATGGCTGACGCCATTCTACAAAAACAAAAAGAAATCCAGGCGGCCAATGACCAGGACGTGAGCGCGGCCCGGAAAGCCGGAACCACAGGCGCCCTGCTGGACCGGCTCACCCTGAACGAAAAGCGCGTGAGCGAAATGGCCCGGGACCTGAGGGAGATCGCCGAGCTGCCGGACCCGGTAGGCGAGGTGGAGCATGAAATCGTCCGGCCCAACGGCCTGCGCGTGGGGCGTATGCGGGTCCCCCTGGGAGTTATTGGCATGGTCTACGAGGCGCGCCCCAATGTGACCGCGGACGCTGCGGGACTTTGCCTCAAATCCGGCAATGCCGTGATTTTGCGGGGCGGGAAAGAGGCGGTGGAGAGCAACCGGGCCATCGGACAGATCATCATTCAGGCCATTCAGGCCGCGGGACTGCCGCCGGCTTGCGTGCAGGTGGTGGAGACCACGGAGCGACAGGTGGTCAGGGAACTACTGACCCTGGAAGGCCAGTTGGACGCGGTGATTCCGCGCGGCGGCCGGGAATTTCTCAATTGGGTGGCCAGCACAGCCACGGTCCCGGTGATCCGGCACGGGGACGGCAATTGCCACGTGTACATTGACGCCTCGGCGGACCTGGACATGGCGGAGGCCATCGCGTTCAATGCCAAGGTACAGCGCCCGGGCGTGTGCAACGCGGCCGAAACCCTGCTGGTGCACGCGGAGATCGCCCCACTGGTGCTGCCCAAGCTGCTGGCCAGTCTGGATGAAGCCAAAGTGGAAATCCGGGGATGCAAACATACCCGTGAAATCTATCCGGTAGCGAAAAAGGCCACGGAAGAGGACTGGGCTACCGAATTCCTGGACCTGATCCTGGCCGTGCGCGTGGTGGAAAACCTGGACGAAGCCCTGGCGCATATTGCCCGGTACGGTAGCGGCCATTCCGAGGCCATAGTGACGTCCGATTACTTCCGCGCGGAACGGTTTCTGCGCGAGGTGGACGCGGCCTCAGTGCTGGTCAATGCTTCCACCCGCTTCGTGGACGGCGGACAGTTCGGCCTGGGCGCCGAGATCGGCATCTCCACGCAGAAGCTGCACGCCCGGGGCCCCATGGGCCTTCGCGAACTGACCTGCACCAAATTCATCGTCCGCGGGCAAGGGCAAATTAGGACCTAGGACAGGTCCGACGCGTCGGACTTGTCGGACGCGTCCTACAGAAAGGAAGACCTTCTTGCGCATCGGGGTGTTGGGCGGGACGTTTGATCCCATTCACGTGGGCCACCTGCGGGTGGCCGAGGAAGTGGCCGAAAAAATGGGCCTCGGGCAGGTCCTGTTCATTCCGGCCGCCCGGCCGCCCCATCGCCGCGCGCCGCTCACGTCCGCCCCGCACCGTTTGGCCATGGTGAAGCTCGCGATAGCCGGCAATCCCCGCTTCACCTGCACGGATCTGGAACTCAAGCGGCCGGGAAAATCTTACGCGGTCGATACCCTGGACGAATTGCACCGCCGGTACCCGGCCCGGCGTTTTTTTCTCATCGTGGGTGCGGATCAGGTTCTGGCACTCCCGAACTGGCGCGAACCCGGGCGCCTGGTCCGCGCCTGCCGCGTGGTGGCCATCTCCCGGCCCGGCTTGCACCTGCCGGAAATCCGAAAAAAAACCGGACGCGTCTTTCCGCCGGCCCTGCGGGCCGCCGTATCGTTTCTTCCGGTCAGAGATCTGGATATTTCCTCCACGGATATTCGCCGCCGGTTGCGCGCCGGCCAGAGCACGCGCTACTTATTGCCGGCTACGGTCCGGGTGTACATCCGCCACCAAGGCCTGTATTCCTAAAAATCATTAAAAATAAGATTAGCCACAGATTCACACAGATGCACACAGGAACAAGAAAAATTAAAAACATAAAAAGGCTAAAGCAAAGAAAAAGCATTCTCACGCATCCGGCATGCCCGGCATACGCCGGGTTCCGCCGGACAAGCAGCCGCTAAGACGCAAAGAAAGGCAGTACATTTAATTTATTAATGTATCTTTTTCTTTCCTTGCATCGGTGGACTTCACGTTAGGAGGGGACGATGGAAAAGCATAAAATTATGGTGGTGGATGACGAGCCGGACATTGTCAAATTGGTCAAGATCTCCCTGGAGATGGCCAATTACGAGGTTATCGAAGCCTTTTCCGGCATTGAGGCCCTGCAGAAGACCAAAGAGATTGTGCCCGACCTGTTTCTGCTCGACATCATGATGCCGGACATGAACGGGTATGAAGTTTGCAAGAAATTAAAGGCCGACGAACGGACCAGGCACGTTCCCGTGGTCATGCTTACGGCCAAGGGCCAGAAGGGTGACGCGGAACAGGGACTGAAGATGGGCGCCGACGACTATATCATCAAACCTTTTGACCCGTATGAACTGGGCGAGCAGATCAACGAGATTTTAAAGAAAGAATAGAACCTTTCCTATTTACGCTGGAATATTGGCGTGAAGTCTTAGAAACCGTATCCACATTCCTCAGCATTGAAAATTTTCCTTGGACGAATGTCCGCAAAAGCCATTCATTTCACAATGGTCCATAAGCATCTCTATTTGACCGCAAAAGCCAAAAATCCATACGAACCATACCTATCCCGCGCCCTAAACACTCATTGTGACATGGCCTTTAAAAGGGAGAGCAGGCGCCCAATTCAGGAAAGAACCCGGAACAACATGTAAAGGGTCGTAAAAATGAGTAAAGCATAGTAAATAAATGATTTTCATGAAAAAATAATAATTTCAATCGGGAACGGAGTTGTCCACAGATAAGTCTACTCTTAGTGGATAAAAAACCTTTCAAAAAAGGATTTTATTTAATTCGTAAATACTTTGAAAGTAAAAGAATTAAGGTAGCAAACTCAAGAAATCCAATTACTAAATTAGATTAAAAAATATTTCTAAAAAATTGACAAAAAATTAATAATTGATATAATTTCCTTTGTCAAGTGTTTTACAATTTCGCTCGAGGATATTGATAGACAAAGAGGTTGCCTATCATAAAAAATAATTCTTTTCTGACAGGGGAGTGATGCCCATGAGGGCCATAAGTGAGGTGGCCAAGCTACTGCACGTCCATACCCAAACGCTGCGAAATTGGGAAAGAAAAGGATTAATTAAACCCAATCGCATCGGTCACGTCCGCATTTATTCCACCTTTGACATCCAGCGCTGCCAAAAAATAAAGGAATACTCCGGCCGGGGAATTCATTCCCGCGGGATCAAGGAATTGCTGCGGCTCAATGGCCGGCAGCTAACAGACTCAGACAATGGAGGAGTGGAATGAAACTAAAAAATTACATGGAAGAGGCGACCAGTAATGCTTTGGATGAATTGTTCGAGAAAAACCAGCCGGAGTCCTGCAAGTGCAGCCGTTGCCGCATGGATACTCTGGCCTACGCGCTGAATCACTTGCCAGCCAAGTATGTGGTCACGGATAAGGGGCATACGTACACGCGTGTGGCGGAAATGCAACAGCAGTTTTCAGCCGATCTGGTAGTAGCCCTCACCAAGGCCATAAAACACGTTTACGCCAATCCCCGGCATTAAAAGAGTAGGGAACGGTCGCGACCGTTCCCTACACATGACAATTCCTGATAGGGAGGTGCGGCGGTGATCCTTTCCGCAGCACCAAAATTCAAAACGCGGGCTGGCTGGTTTGTTCTGGCAACAGGACTACTGCTGGCCGGTCTGGCCGTGTCCGCGCATGCCGCCCTGGCGCCCGCGCCGCCGGATCAGATCCTGGCCTGGGACCCGGTGGCGCAAGAATATGTTGAGCGCGTGGCAGTGGCACCCGATCCTGCCCAGGTGAAGGCGGACGGTGTATCTGCTTCAGCGAATCGACAGCGTTCTCGTTTCCCAGGACATGTTCCCAAGCGGGTCCGGGCCATTAGCGCGAATCGGGTGGAAAGCAGTCAATATCGACAAGGTCTGCAATTAGTCAAGGGTCGTTCCCTGCAAAGAGGGGAGCGGGTCTATTTGGAATATACGCACAAAACCCTGCCTGCTTTTTCGGGTAAAGGCCGACAGGCTGGTCTCCCGTTGCCTGGCCATAACCGG
>JAUXBQ010000334.1 GCA_030619365.1 candidate division FCPU426 bacterium
ATCGGCATCTTCGGCCTGGCCGTATTCATTCTGTTTTATTAACTGGGTATGAAACCGTTGCATCATGACGAAAGCCTGCATGCCTTCTATTCCTGGGAACTGTTTAAAGGCATGGGCTACGCCTATAATCCCATGATGCACGGCCCGCTGCTGTTTCACTTCAACGCCCTCATGTATTACCTGCTGGGCGACTCGGATTTCACCTGCCGCGTGGCCCCCGCCTTGATGGGCCTGCTCACGCTCACCCTGGTGTTTTTCCTGCGTCCGTATCTGGGCCGGGCCGGCGCCCTGTTTACCGGGCTCATGGTTGCCATTTCCCCTTCCTTTACGTACTTCGGACGTTTTATCCGGAATGACATTTATATCGCGGCCTTCACCATGCTCATGGTGTACGGGCTGTTCCGGTATCTGGATACGCGTAAGCCGAAATTTCTCTACCTGGGCGCGCTCGGGCTCGCCCTCTCTTTTTGCACCAAGGAAGTTACGTACATCACCGGATCCATTTTCGTGACGTTTCTCTTTTTTCGCTGGTTGTGGGAATACACCACGCGTCCCAGCGGGGGAAACGTCATGACCGAGGTGCTGCGCGGGCTTATGCAGGACCGGCGCCCGTTCTGGATTTCCACCGCGATCTTTTTCGGAATCGTATTTATCCTGTATAGCACGGTCTTCACCCATCCCCGGGGATTCCTGGACGCGTTTACCAAATCCCTCTCCTACTGGCTGGGGCAGCACGAGGTGCAGCGGGGCAGTCAGCCGGTTTATTTTTACGCGGGGCTGATCCCTTTGTACGAAACCCTGGCGTTTCTGGGCGCCCTCGCCGGTCTGGTGTATTACAGTTTCCTGAAAGATCCGGCCGGGCGCACCTGGCGCCTGCTGGCTTTTCTGATCCTGGGCGCGGCCTGGTGGCTGTTCGCGGCCCAAGGCGACCAAACGTTTGGGCTCATTTTTTCGCTCCTACTAGTCGCGCTGGGCGGCGGACTGCTGGCGTACTTTTCTTTTAACGGCAAAAATATATTTGTGACGTTTTTAATGGTGTGGACCCTGGCCGCGTTTTCCAATTATTCCTTCGCCGGAGAGCGCATGCCCTGGTTGATTCTGCATCCCCTGCTGCCCATGACCCTGCTCACCGGCCATTTGCTGGGCGAACTGTGGGAACGCTTCCGAAAGCGGCGCGCCTGGCTGCTCGCGGCCTTCGGGCTCCTGGCCGCCATGATGCTGCACAACACCAGCCTGGTTAATTTTAAGGGCGGGGGCGCCAATCCCTCGGAACTGCTGGTTTACGTGCAGTCCTCAACCGACGTGCCGCAGGTCGTGCGCCGACTCACCAACATGTCGAAGCGGTTAACCGGCGGCTTGGACATGAAAATCACCTGCGAGGATTATTGCTCCTGGCCGTTCGCCTGGTATTTGCGCGATTTCAAGTCCGTGGGGTATCCCAAGTACACGTCTACCCAGGCCCAGGGCACGATCGAGGAAAACCCGATCATTATTACCGGGGTGGAAATGGCCGCGCCCGGCCACGATGACCGGATGGCCGAGCTGTTGGCCGAAAAATACGTGGCCCAGCGGTATAAACTCCGTGTCTGGTGGGCGCCGGACGCACGCGTGTTTTTAAACGACACCCTGGCCGGCAAGGCGAAGAAGGCCTGGCGGCTGTTTATGTATAAGGAGGCGTGGAGCGGCCTGGGGTCGTACGACATGATCGTTTA
>JAUXBQ010000339.1 GCA_030619365.1 candidate division FCPU426 bacterium
CTTCGTGATCCTGTATTTAAATATTTTTTCTTCTTCGTGCTCTTCGTGGAAAGCTATTCTTCGTGCTCTTCGTGATTTTCTTTTTTTGTTACCAGTTGGTGGGCATGGCACGGCGGGCTTTGTCCTTCTCAGCCGCGCGCGCCTTCAGTTTTTGCAGCTTGGGATACAACTGGCGGGCGTATTGAATGGTCGTGGCATAATCCTCGCTTCTAAGCAGCGTTTTGATTTGGGCCAGTTCCTTTTTATATTTCTTCACCTGGCTCGGGAAATACTTCATCCCATTGAGCTTGTCGATATCCAGCATTAGCTTGACCGCGCGCCCGTAAGCGCCCCGGGCCCGCTTGCGCATGCGCAGGCTGCGGCTGTCCTGGGGCGCTGCGGCCGGCTTGGGCGCCTGGACCGCTCCCGCGGCCTTGGCCGCGGGAGCGGCGACGGCGGTTGCGGCGGCTCGGGCCTTTCGCTTGGCCTCGGTCGCGGCTTCGGCTTTGGCGTTTTCCACCCGGGTGGCGCGCTGGGCCAGCCGTCTCGCGTCCCGGACCACGGCCTGCGCGATCACCTGGACCCGCTCGTTTTCCCCCTGTTTATACCGGCGCTCGGCTTCCGCCATTTGCTGGGATAGGGCCTTCAGCCCGTCCGGGACATTCCGGATGATCCTGGGATTCTTGCGCGCCCGCGCCAGCGAGCGCCGGGCTTCGCGCAAGTCCGCCCAGGCTTGCTTTTTGGCCTGTTGCCGGGCCTGAGCGGCCGCTTGGACGGCTGTGCGTTCCTGCTCAAGCTTCTGTTGCTCGGACAGTTCTCGGATTTTGACCTTCACTTGTTTTAAAAGCGAGACGGCCCGGGAATTTTTCAGGTCCAGGACCAGGGCCTGCCGGTAGCGATCTGCCGCGTTTAAAAAGTCCTCGTCCTTTTCATATTTCAGCCCTTGCTCAATGTACAGTTTGACTTCCGCGTTGGTATCCATTTCCTCTTGCAGATCAGCGATGCGCTCCTCCAGTTCCTCGTCCTCGGTCAGGACTTCGGCCGCTTCGTCCCATATCACCAGCGCGGATTCAAAATCACCCTGCTGCCGCATTATTTCACCCTGTTCCACCATGTTTCTGGCCAACACCACTTCCATGTCCTCGTCCCCGGCGCCGAAAGAAAAGACCAGATTAATCTGATGCGTGAGCCCGGCTCCGGCAAATCCACCCAGGGGGGCGATAAACGCGTAATCCAGGCCCGCCTGCCAGGTTGTCTGGTCGAAACGGCCGGAAAACCCCACCGTGATCTCGGCCAAATCCCGGTCACTCACGCCGGTGCCCAGACGCGTGCCCAGCACACCGTCAAACCACCAGGCCTCGCCGCCCAGGGAAACGCGATAACCATGGGGTGTCATCAGGAGTTCCAGGGAGCCGAGGTAGTTTTCCATTTGATACGCGGTCCCAGCGCGCAGCCTGAGCGGCACTATGGAATCCGCGCTGCCCAGGGCCACGCTGGGTTGGTTGAGATTGGCAATCGACAAGCCGGCCGTGAGGTCGTCCGTTAAGTACACCAGGCCGCCGCTATCCAGGCTGAACCC
>JAUXBQ010000303.1 GCA_030619365.1 candidate division FCPU426 bacterium
CGATATTTCCTCGGCCAGGGTCGCCCAGTCGGCCCGCTCACAGACACGTTGAAACCGGCACAGGGTCTGATACAGCAATTGCACGGTCCAGGAGCTGACCATCTGCTTGCGCATGCCGGGATCCGATGGTTGGAGCGTATCTTCCCAATCCCCGTGGCCGTAACTGACCAGGGAGGTGCCGGGGACGCAACTATTTTTTATTTTAGTCAATTGGCGCTTGATATGGACGATGATGGGATATTTCTCAGTGGTGAACAAATAATTCCTGTCCGAGGTATAGCAGACTTCGTCACCCAAGATCGACATATCATCGGTGGCCTCAATATAATCGCAAACGGCCTTCAAGGGCCAGACAATGATATCCGCGTGGCTTTCCGGGGATTGCATTTCCTGGAAGCGGTCAAACATGAACCATTGCGGCCAGTCCCCGGTCTCCTGATACTGATGGGAATAGACCCTGCGAATGATTGCCTTGAGCTGCGCGAAATTACGGGTGCAGAGCAGGAGCTCGGCCGGTCCCTGGCAGACATCGCGCAATCCCCAGGCGGCGCCGTTGTATTGCTCCAACCCGCGGGGAATGGTGTAATGCACCATGGCATTATGTAAATACCAGTAAAAAAGGTCATTGAATCTGTCCATCTCGGCCGCTTTTTCGGGCAAATGCAGCTCAGCCCCCTGGCAGAAGGCGCCCCAAAATTCCCGGGAAACGGACTTCGCTTTTTCGTAGGGATACAAGTTCTCCGCGTAGCGATTGGCCAGATTTTCGGCCTGCCCGCGATCCGTGATATGCCCGGTCACTGCCAGGGAGAACCGCTGCACGGGTTTGGTGGCAACCACCGCGTAGGGAAGCCGGCGGTCTTTTCCGTCCGAGTACAGCAACCCATCCCCGCCCAGGGAGGCCAGGTGCTCGCGGTCCTGGGATACCATAAAATATTTCGCGGCCGGATAGTGCCGGGCCATGGGTTCCGTAGGATCCGGAACGAATTCCAGGCGTCCCGCCTCCCGGTTTATGGTCATGCGGCCGCTGGAATCATATTCGTTGTTTCCCAGGACAATCTGATGGGAGATTAAGAATTCTTTTTTTCCCTTCCCCGCCACTTCAACCTCCAGAAAACAGGCCGGCGCGTCCGGGGCGGTCCAGGTCTTTACGATAATCGTGCTGTCCTGACCCCGGTAAATCCAGCGGCAGTGATTCAATCCCATTTCCAGGGCCGAGGGCGTCCCCAAGAGCTGGTACCCTTGGGCGGTCTTGACGAATATCCGTTGCCCGCTGGATTTAAAAATATTCAAAGGATTTCGCGAAACTGAAAGCAGCTTGTTATAGGAAGTATTGCCCACGGTAATTTGGGAATTGAAAACGCCAAAACTGTAGGCCGTGGTCGATAATATGTTTTCATTCGGCAGCAGGTCCTGGCCGCTTCTCAAAATATGGCCATGCGGGCGCTCCAGCAGCCTTTCCTTGCGTTTGAGGGCCACATAATCATGGTCACCATAGAAAAACGAGAGTAGTTGCCCGTTCTGCTTTTCCTCGTTTCGTTTGGCGCCCGGGAAATATCGCTTGAGTTCCTGCGGGTTTAAATCCCGGGCCGGAAACAGCGAGACCCGGTTGAAAATACCGGCCGGGCTTGGGACCCGTTGCCCGGCAGTAACGGCCCGGGCCCTGGTCAATATTTTTTTGGCGGCCGTTGCCACTGTTTTAACCTTAGGCATATCGGAAGGCCCGGTGGCCTTGGGATGATCGGGCTGGTAGCAGGCAAAGAAAGTCATTTCCACGGTTTTTTTCGGCGCCAGCCTGGTCTTTCCGGATTGCAGGACCGGCAGCGCAAATTCATACTGCCTTATTTTGTTCGGGAGTTTCGGCAATCGCAAGGCTTGGGGCTGGTTGGATTCCTTATAGGGCAAGCCATAAAATTGGAATCCATCCGTGGCATACCCCACGGCCCGCTGCAGACAGCCGTGCATGATCCAGGGATAGTCTTTTTCCTGGCATTGATTCTGACGGGAACAGATGAGGTATCCGTATTTTTTATGCTTCAATACCGAGTGATCGATATATTGACTGGTGTAGGCCTCATTGGTCCGGACGCCTTTCTTCCCCGCCAATCCCAGGTCCTGCGCCCATACGATATCCACCTGCCGTGATTGCGCAGACTGATTCTTAACCGTGACGTTCCAAAACCAGATATCCGCTTCCGGCATTAAATGCAGCCGGCAGGTGTACTCCAGCCCCTGCTGGTGGCCTTGCCATACCAGGCTTTCGGGTTGCTGAAAAAACTCGCTGTCCGCTTCCGGCCCCATGACCGGAAAAAACCGAATACGCTTTCCGTTGTGCACACGGATATAAAGGTTGTGCGGACTGCCTTCCAGGGGATTCCCGAGCATCTGGTTGATCAAAATATTTTTTCGGGTGATCGAAAAAAGCGAGCCGTTCTCCAGGAAATCGATGTGAATTCCCCGGTTGTTTTTCAGGCTTATCTTTTTCA
>JAUXBQ010000249.1 GCA_030619365.1 candidate division FCPU426 bacterium
AATTATTTTCCTGACATGTGTCCAGTTTTTCTGTTCGATATGAGCATTGTCATTTTTGTAGTAGGCCCGTGAACGAGTGAACTGAATGGGGGCCTGGCGGTCGAGAAAATACCTAAGGAGATGGTGGTTAAGGAATTCGGAGCCATTGTCGGAATCAAAGCCGAGAAGCAGAAAAGGCAAAGAGGCCTCAATATCTTTGATTTCCGAGATGATATTGTGCTGACCTTTGCCCCAGACGGCGCGCTGTTCGGTCCAGCCAGAGGCAATGTCAACAGTATCGAGGGTATGGACATAGTCACCGAGGATGGAGGTGCCGCAATGAGCAACGGTATCGGCTTCGATAAACCCCGGGCGTCGTTCATCCCATTGATTGGTTTTAATGGGGATATGTTTCTTGAGAAGGGTTCCAGGTTTGGTGGTGGAACGACCGCGTTTGGTGTAGCGTGAGCGGGTGGAAGCCAGGAGGCGGTCAAGGGAAGCGGGAGAAATGGCGAGGAGTTTTTGCTTGATATCCTGCTGCAAGGGTTCGTAGGAGTTTTCGTAGGAAGGGAGCCAAAGAGGAATAATGGCTTTAAGGCGTTTGGAACAAGGGAGATTGGCGGCCAGCCATATCTTTTTGAGAGGTTTGAGAATGTTCGGAAAGCGGTAGAGGGGTGTTCTGCCAGGAGGTTTTCTTCGCGGTTTGAGGAAAGGGTGGAAGTGTGAGAGAAGTCGAATGGCATGTTTGCGGTGGAAGTGGCAAACTTCGCATAGTTCGTCGAGAATAAGCTTTTTCTGGGGCCTGGAGGTCTCCTGGTAGCGGTGGTAAATGGCTCTAAGGTATTCTTGTTTGGCATTTGGACTCATAAAGGCCTCCGAAAGTTGGGTAACATCCTTTATGAGTCAACGATAGCTTATAGGCTATTAGGTTCTTTCCCCTCGGTAACATTTAATGTGAGTCAATGCGACCCTCTGGCTAATAAAAACAATGCTTGCTATTTTTCTGCTTATCAGGTATGATTCCCGAACTGGAGACGAATTGCCTTGATTTTCCCACCTTTAGTTCCTATGTGAAACCTTGGCACAAAAACCTCCGAATAACACAAACCAGTCTAATTGCAGTCATTATTTCATGGTTGGCGTTGATTTTGAACCATGAAAAGCAGGACCAGCTGACAAACGCCATGCAATGGATGGAAAACTTAAGTTTGCTGGTCAACAAAAAGGACATGTGATTAGAATGAGTTTCGAAAATTTCAAGCTAGACCCCCGGATCGTGCGCGGATTGCAAGCGGCCGGGTACGAACAGCCGACGCCGATCCAGGCCAGCGCCATCCCGGCGTTTTTAGCCGGGCGCGACGTTATTGCCACAGCGCAAACCGGCACCGGCAAAACAGCGGCCTTTGTGCTGCCGCTTTTGCACAAACTGCTGACCCATCCCAAGCGCGGCCGGACGCGGGCTTTGATAGTGACGCCCACACGCGAATTGGCCGAACAAATCCATGAAGTCATTAAAGTGCTGGGTAAATTCCTGCCCGTGCGTTCCGCCACAATTTACGGCGGCGTGGGCATGCAGCCCCAGGTCAAAGCCCTGCAACGCGGCACCGAGGTGATCGTAGCCTGCCCGGGCCGGCTCTTGGATCACGTACAGCGAAAAACCGCAAAACTCGACCAGGTTGAAATGCTGGTGATTGATGAAGCGGATCGCATGCTGGACATGGGCTTTTGGCCTTCCATCCAAAAAATCCTGCGCTTGGTTCCGGCTGAGCGGCAGACCCTGCTTTTTTCGGCCACCTTCAATACCAAGCTGAAATACCTGGTGGGGAACCACCTGCGCGATCCGAAACGCATTTCCCAGGATATCGAGGCGCCGGCCGACACGGTGGCGCATGCGCTTTATCCGGTTTCCCAAACCATGAAACCCGAGATGCTGCTGAGAGTGCTCAAGGAGATATCCAGCCGTTCCGTGCTGATTTTTACCCGGACCAAGCGACGGGCGGACCGTGTTTCGGAAAGGCTTGAGCGGGCCGGTTACACGGCCGTGGCCATGCATGCCGACAAGCCGCAAAACCAACGGCTGCGCATTTTGGAGAAATTCCGGACCGGAAGTATTCCCATCATGGTGGCCACGGATATCGCCGCCCGGGGTCTTGACATTGAAAACATTTCCCATGTCATTAATTACGACATGCCGGATTCAGCGACGTCCTATATCCACCGCATTGGACGGACCGGCCGCGCCACGCGCACGGGCGACGCCCTGACATTGATGACCTGGGAGGATGAGGACATTGTCCGGGACCTGAACAAAATACTGGGCGCGCCGGTGGAAAGAAGGGTGCTGGAGGATTTTCAGTATGACGAGCCCTTCCTGCGACAAAAAGCGGAGCCAGTGAAACCCAAAACCTTAAACGGCCGCCATACCGTAACCGTACGCCGGCGCATGTAAGGTGCCGGGTGGCGGGGAACGTTAAGACCTCCCCGGCGTGCTTGGCCGGCAAACACGGACTAGTCCATAGCTGGAGCGGGTAAATATCTCCGCCGGCGAACAGCTAAACGTAAAAATGCCACAGGCCTTAGCTTGTGGCATTTTTACTATGTCAATATTCCGGTCTCAGACCACACTACGGTATTCACATATTAGCCAAATTATGTCTTAGCCATATTTTCATTTGCTCGTCCGCCACATTGGTGGCATTTTCGCACAACCCTTGGAGCTCGCCCACCTCGCAAATCAGCCCGCCCAGACTATATTCCACTTTTTCTCTGGAAATGGCCACGACCTCATTATGCAGCACAGGATAAAAATCACCATCGCGGGCGGTCAGCTCCAGGGTGCAAATGACCTTGTAATGGCCAAAGCCCAACAACCCCGGACGGTTGAGCAATTTATATTTTGCGGTTAAATAAATAACCCCATCCACATTTTGGACCTCAGCCAGGGCGCGCTTTACTTGTTCCTGATCATCGGGATTAATCGCCAAATAGCCCTCGGGTGTGGCCACGAACCGGGGGGCCAGGAAAATATTGTTGTGCATTTTCAAACGGCGGTAGTTTTCCGATGAAATGAACTCCTTTTCGTCAATCAGACGAAAGGGGAACCAAGAGGTGTACTTGTTGAATAAACTTGCTTTGAGTTTTTCAGCCACCAAGGACAGGTCAAACTTGTCCCCCTGCGTAATCTGGTTAATGGCACTGGCCAGGTTATCCATGGCCGAAGTATCCAAACGCTTGTCGCAATAAATCGAAACCGCGGCGACCTTTTTAATACCCGCGAGTTTTTCCCGGTTGAAGATCCCGCCATAGGGGGAAAGTGTGGCGCAAGAAGTGGCGAAAGAAACCAACCAAGCAGCTAAAACTATTTTACCGAAAAGCCCTCTCATTTTTGAGCCTCCTTTATAATGCCGATTAAGCAAAGTCACCGGCTTTTAATTTCTAGAGATGAAGCGTCAAACCCAAGGTCATGGCCATACCAGCGGATTGAGCTTCGGGACTAATGCCCGCCTGGGTGGCTGTGCCGTCATTTTTAACCACAGCGGGCGAATCCATATCCAAATAGACGTCGCCAGCTTTAAGGGTGAGCTTTCCGAACATGGCCTGGGTCCAGCC
>JAUXBQ010000345.1 GCA_030619365.1 candidate division FCPU426 bacterium
GGCCAACTGCCCGCGGTGATGGAAAACGCCGCGCTGGCCGTGTTCCTGAAGCGGTCCCAAGCCACGGCTAAACTGCCCCTTAAAGCCCCGGTACCGGCGCGGCCCGGAGAGCAGCTCTATCTGATCAATACGCCTGAAACCTTTAGTAGTCTCTCGCAATGGGTGTCCAGCGTCTGTGATCAGGCCCGGGCCCGGGGTATTCAAAATGCCCAGGTGTCTGACCTGAACCGGATAAGGGACCTGCTATCCGAAATCCAAGACCTGTCCAATCAAAGCGGCAAGGGCCAACTCCTGGTCCTGGAAGCCGCCCTGCAAGCCAGGCTGCAGGAGACCCTTATGCCCTATATCCACGGTTATGCCCGGCAAACCCGCGAGCAGAACCGCCTGGATATGGGAGAGGACTTCCAGTTCAAGAACATGGCCATGACCGGTGGTTTTCAGGAAGAGACCCTGCTAACCGCGGACGGGAAAAGGGAAGTGTCCCTGCCCGTGCTCGGTGTTTATGAATTGACCAGCAACCAGCGGATCCCAGCGAACTGGCTGGAACTGCTGCCGAGCAGAAAGGTCAGGGCTCGGGAATACTACCAATCCCGGCGCGCGGCCAAGCCGGCCCGGGCCCGAATTCCCGTGGCAGTTGGTCTGCTCCAAAGGTTGGGAGCCTCCTCGCTGCTGGGCCGGAATTTTATCGGGCAAGCGGCCAGCGACCTGGCCCTGCGCCTCAACCGGGAAGCCTATTTCGTGGCCCACGCCCGTCAATACGGCTACACCTCCCACCTGGGGAGGGTGTTGGAGCAGGAAGACAGCGGCTTGCGCGAGTTGATGCGGCGCGGGGATTTAACCCACCGGCAGTTCCAGCGCGAGATGCTGACCGCGCTGATCCGGATACTGAAAAACCAGGAAGAGGATATAACCCTGATGGAAGAGGTACTGAACCTGATGACCCGGGTGACGCCCACGGCCTTGACGCGGGCCGGAACCATCCAGGGACGCGACTTTGTCCTGCCGAATTTGCTCTGGGCGCGCGGCATGCACGGAAGATTCGGGTTCATGAAGGACCGGCTGGAACTATATCCCGTGATCGAGCTTGATCCGGAAATGGAGAACGTGATTCGCCGCAGGATCATGCGCTCCGCGCAGCAGGCGGCCTAACGCGGCTCTGTCATTCACACCCATGCGGAAGCAAATGCTTCCGTATGGGTGTGAATTGTTTATAGCAAAGTCTTTTCCCGACTTGGCTCTGTCCTGAAAAACCCTTATTTTACAATCGTTTTATAAATCGCATCCCACTCCATTCCTTTTTGGCACACCCTTTGCATATTCAATGATATAAGATAGCCACCAAGGCACCAAGGCACAAAGAAATAA
>JAUXBQ010000306.1 GCA_030619365.1 candidate division FCPU426 bacterium
GACATGGCTACGATCCGACTTAAAAAGTGGCGGGGATTCACCCGGGGGTCCTGGTGGCGCGTATTGATGACCTGCACGCGGCTGTCCGGGGTGCGTTGCTTATCATAGGTCTGCAACATATGGGATTTTTCATCCAGCACGTCAAATTCACGGGTGACGAATGCGGAAGAGAATCCCGGCAAACCATAGCGTCCGGTAATTTCATATTGCCAGGTTCCCTGATCGGTTGGAATGAGTTTGTAAAAATTTGCCCGGTCAAAACCGAATATGTCGCGCAGCGCCTGCATAAGGCTCTGCTGTATCTGGTCCACGGTCTGCGCGCCGGCTTGTTCAGTGATCAGGCGCACCAGTGCGTCCCAGTGCGGCTGGTCCGGCACTTCGGCCAGCACGCCTTCCACAGTATACAGCGGCAGAGTGAGGGTCACGGTAAACGTCGGGGCTTCACCCTGCTCCTGGGAAAGGGTCAGGCGGCCGTTCTCGGCCTTGGCCAGGCGCCCGGCCAGGAAGTATTCGGCCTCCGCCTTGCGCCGAACTTCCGCAACATGAAAATATGGAACTGCAACCACACGGTCCAGGGCTGTATCCGTAAACGCCAGACCGTCGTCCTGGATTGCGATCTTCAAGTTGTGATTCTCTTGCGTCAGCCTTACGGTTATGTGCTTGGCATTGTTGTTCAGGGCGGATTGCAGCAGATTTTCCAGGATGTCGGCGAGTTGAGCGGGATTGACCAGAAGAGGCGCATTTTTCACTTGATTATCCACCACCACGTTCGCCGCGCGGTCACCCAGCCGCTGCAGGGCCCGCTGTACGGCCCAGGCGGCATTGATGGGCTGCGGCGCGTCCCGCTCGAAGTCAAGCACTCCGCGGATTTCCTGGTTGGTCTGGACGATTTTATCCAGTTCTTGCTGCATGATGGACAAGTACTGCAGGGCCTTCTTGTCCAGGGTCTCTTTAGGAATTTGGTTCAGCATAGCCTGGAGCTCGTCGCTCAGGGGTGCAATATTCAGCAGCACCTCAGTCAGCGCGTGCTGCACGCACATTTCAAGTTGTGCGGGATTGCGCGCGTACATCCTGCCCTGTTTCTCGACTACATCTTTTAGTTGTTTCCTGACCCAGATTTCCAGGCGGTAAATGGTTTGCAACAGATATTCGCCTTGGGTCCGGTCTTCGCCCGCGCGCCGTGAATTGAAATAGTCCCCGTTCAGGGGCATCAGCCTTTTGGCAAGTCCGCCCAGGGACATAAGAGGATTTAGGTAATAATGATACAGGCTTTCCTGCAGTTGTTTGAACATGCGAATCCGGCGGAGGTCTTGCCTGAGGCCTGTTAGCAGACCCATGGCTTTCAATTGCGCCTCCAGCATGGTTTCCCGGTCATCCGAGTCGCGGGCGGTCTTGATTTGTTGCCCCAGTTTATCCAGGTAATCCAATAGGTATTCCTGATAAACCAGCGGTACCTGTTGAAAGTTATGTTTGAGCGCTTGCCGGATGTGCGACACCAAGTAGCCACCGGCTTGACCCTCCTTGGCGTTAAAATCGGAATTCCCGCGCGCGTTAAATAACAGTACTGGTTCCATCAAGTCGCCCAATTGCTGTATAGCCTCAAACTCATCCGCGAGCCCGGCCAGGGTGTCATTCCGGGCCGGATCCTTGCTGCCCACGTGCAGGACTTTTGTTTCCTCGGTTTTCCAGGTAAATCCCCGGCTTTTCTTGCTCAGCAAGCGTTCGAGATTTTCATAACTCAGTCCGGCTAGGTCACTAAGGGCGGTTTTGCGGCCGTTCTCCAGGGCCGCCTCGCGCTTTTGCGTTTTAACCTCCAGGCTGTTTAGCAAGCCGACCATTTCCTTTGCGACCCGCTTGGTGCTGATTTTATCGGATTCCAACAGCGCGCGCCGCATCATGCCGATGCGGGATTCGGGGTTCGCGAGCGTCTGGTGAGCCAGGACCAGAGCGCTAATCAGCGCGGCCGGAGAGGAACTCCGGCGGCCGCCGTCCTCGTAATCCATGACGTCATAAGGAAGGATTACCGCATTGGCGCCACGCGGCTTTTCGGTAAAACGTACTCCCTCGGCCGGAAGTTGGTTGGCGTAATCCTCCGCTTTTCCCAGGAATACGCAATTTTCAGGGACCGCGCCGTCAGGGGAGCCTATGACAATGCCGCCGTTGACCAAGACTTTCATAAAGCCCGTGGCCGAGGCTCCGTGCCTCTCGTTGGCGGCCATGATGGTGCCGTCCACGCCGGCAACAATGGTCTGCATGTCCATGGTGTTGAAATTGGGATAGTAGATCAGACGGTCGCGCAATTCCGGATGCAGGTGAACCAGGTTTAGGAAATCCTGGATCAGTACCTGGCTTTCGTGGTCATCCTGATGCACGCGGCCGCCAATGACTAGTACGATGTCGTTCCGCACGAACTCCGCGCGTAGTGCGTCATCCCTGAGGGCCTCGGCCAGCTTGTAA
>JAUXBQ010000001.1 GCA_030619365.1 candidate division FCPU426 bacterium
AACATTAGAATTATTTATGTTTACATTGTTAAGGATGTATTCAACCTCGCGCATTAAGATTTCTAATTCGACTAATATATCCTTTATAAATCTTTTATCAGAATCGAGTTTGTTCCAAACTACATGCCATCTATCCTGTGATTCGTTAACAGATTCTTTGAAATATATTTTAAATTCATTCTGTGCCGAAAGTTTTTTAGGCAAAATACTCGCGCAGCTGTTTTCACATGCAAATAACAATATTGATATTGTGTCCTCCTTAAAAAAGCGATATTGTTTCTGGAAATTATGCTTAATCAAGTTTTTCCTTTGCCTCTTCGGAAACCATACTACCAATAAATAAAAAATAACGCTTACAAGGAACCCCATTGTAAGGTTGAAAATCAAAGAATTCCCTGTATGGAATTGTTGGAATAGTAAATCAATCCATGTGTTGCGGAATATTCGCAGGATAGGCTCGTTGCTCGTTTTGAGGGCTAAAAAAATGCTTGTGAAACTCAATATCAATAATACTATTAATAAAAGTTTGGTTTTTACTTTTTCTACAAATGATAGGAATTTATTTCTAAAACCAGTATATTTTTTATCCATAAACGCAACTTTTCAATCCTGTCTATTATTCGCGCCCGCAAAGCCGCTCAAATTCCGCGCGTACATCTTCAAAAGTCCGGGCATTGATTCTCTTAAGCCGTGTATAGGTATCAATACCGCCCTCAGTAGCCATTGCATGCTAAAAATATTCTTCAATTTTATCGGCGCTTGAAAAATTATTTATTCGCATACGGGTGCAACGTACCTTTTTCTTGATAATACCATCTACATCGGGGTGATTTTCGGCAGTACTAAAAACTTCATTTTCTAAAAAATTAATCAGTTCTTCTTTCGAAGCATCCATTTAATGGCTCCTATTTTTAATGTAAATCGCAAGTAACCATATCGTTTAATTTTGCTTCCCATTCATCCTCAGCCAAGACTTCAAAGTGCATGCCTTTGTTTTTCATCTTCAAACCAAGATCAGTCCAATTACTTGATTGTGCCTGCTTTGTGCAAATATCAAAAACTTTTCGTATATATTCAGTTTTTGAATTGTCTATTAAATGCAGCCCTTTTGTTTCAACCACATAAACGCGGTCATATTCGCGGCTCTGTTCTTTATCAAAGGAAGTAAAGATAAAATCCGGATAGATTTTATGTTGGGCCCAGCCCTGGATCGAATAATCCAGCCGGGCGCGATTGCGGTACCAGAAAAAAAGGCGTTCTTGTTTTTCTAGATACCAAGCCACGGCTTTTTCAGTTTCATTGAAATCTTCCTCTGGGACAAACTCGAAAAGACTTAATTCAAGCTGGCTTCCGTCTTGTTTGGTCAAAGTCCTGGAAGTGGGTTTGATGCGGATTTGGGAAGGAAAATGAAAAGAAAGGTCTTTCCCGATTATTAAAAAGCGCAATTGATCTTCTTTTAACATGCCGTGGAAAACAGCTTCAGCTAGGCGGTTTTTCTCCTGTTCCAGAAATTTTCTAAGTTCCTGGATGATGAACACAAAATTATCCGCCAGCATTTTTTCGGATGTGTTCCCACGGAAATGGTCTAAAAGCGTTTTGGCAAATTCATGAGCTTGCCAGGGATTGGGAACAACATCACCCAACTGCCGGGTCATAAAGACAGGATCAATACGAATACCGCCGCTTTTTAACTGCCTAACCGACCTTTGCCGGATAATTTCATGGTGGTCGTCAGCCAGGGTGGCAATATGCTCAATATCTTTTTCTTCAAACGCAGATAATGACAGTTTTTTCACAGGGGATAAATCGACCTTGCCCCAGGGAATTCTGGCTGCAATATCCATCGCGTAATTTACAGGACGCCAGCTTTTCCCGTTTTTTACCACAAAAACCGGCAAAATGGTTCTGCCGGCAGCTTGCTTGAACCGGTCTCGAATACTAACAAAACGTTCTTCGCCGGATATATCACCGGCTGGCTGGTCAATGGCAATATGTCCACGCAAATCGCCCAAACCTTCGCGGGCGAATCCATCCCGAATGCTGTCAAGCAATTGATTTGCTTTCTGCTGGAAACAAAACACATAACTTTCATCAAGTTCTTGGATTCCTGTCTTTCTTGCCATTGGTTGGCGCAGAATACGGCCTACAAGCTGAGTAAGGGCGTTTTGGGAAGAAGGATTGGTTAAAATAACCAGAACATACGCGAACGCACAGTCCCAGCCCTCTTGCAGAGCTTGTTTGGTGATAATATAGCGGATTTGACAATCCCGCGTCATTAAACCGCCAATGTTATCTATTTCTTTCAATTCATCTTTTTCGCTGGTCTTGATTGCTATTTGATCGGCCGGGATACTCATGTTTTTAATGAGATGTTCCCGGACGTGTTCAGAGTGAATATAGCGGCTGCCCTGTTGGTCGCGTCCTGTGCGTTCGACTTGAATTAAGCATATTGGCCGAATGTTAATCCCGGTTTTAGCTTCGTGTTTTTTAGCCTTTTCTTCCAGTGAATTACGCCGGTTATAGCCATCAAGCAGGGTATCTTTCCAATCCAGACTGGCTTTGTTTATGACATGGAGATCAAGCTTAATCATTTCTTCACAGTGCAGTTCACGCCCTGTGATATCAATTAAAATATTGCTTTGAACCGGCGTGGCGGAAAATTCAGCAATTATACGGGGATTAAAACCACGCAGGGTTTCCTGGGCGCCTTCACTGTAAGCCTTATGTCCTTCATCCAGGATAATAACAGGCGAAAGCAGCCTTAGCGTATTGCCCAGAGAAGTTTTTATTTGCCGCCCCCAAAAGCCGCTTTCTTTTTCATAAGTATCAAGGTTGGGAAATTTCTTTAGCACGTTTTCCTGGCTTTTAATATCATCCTCGTTGGGGAAAAAATCCTGGAAACCTCCGCTATCCTTGAAAACTTTTAAAGTCTCCTTGGTTTTTCGATTGGCCGAAGGCAGCATAAGCATAAGGACCACTAAATTTTCAGCAACATCCTGGGGAGCAAAGCGGTCGGTTTTTTCCAGAATAAGAGTATGCCCGCCGCTGGCGAGATCAAGATGCTGGCGGTAGGGATGATCCCGGTCTTTAAGGTGATTAATCGTTTGGCGGTAAATCTGGGTGGTTGGAACAATCCAAAGCACAAGGCCAGTCTTTTGTTTTCGATAAGTCATATTAATTGAATCGATGGTTTTAACTGCCAAGAGCGTTTTGCCGCCGCCGGTTGGTATTTTAAAACAAAAGTCGGGAAGCGGCTGGTTGAGGCCGTTCTTGCGGTCGGCATAAGGGCATCTTATACCGGCTTTTTCCCAGGCTTTAACCGGGAAGTCTATTTCCAGCTCAGGATTATTTTCAGCCTTGGTTCTCCATTCGGCTAATAATTCCAAATAACGCCTGAGCTCGCTTAAGGCTCTTTGCTGATATTCTTTAAGCTGCATGTTTCACCTGGCAAGTTCGTAAATTTCAAAAGGCAATTGGCAAAAATCAATGCGGTATTGATCCAGATAAGCCTGGTCCAAGTATTTCGTGGGCGCAAACACCAATCGGCGTTTGTCTTTTTTAAGCGGCGGCAAGGAATCGGTAATATCTAAAGTAAGCGCCAGATTTTTAAGTTTAGATAAATCCGGTTTGTAGAATAGATAAACTTGATAGTTTTTACTTTCGCCGACGAAACCGGTCTTTATATCAATACCTTTTTCGTTAAATTCCTCTCCAGTGGCTGTGTAGAAAACATAGCGGGCAAGTTCTTTATAAGTGGGCAGATTATCGCCGTCAAGAATGCTTTCCAATTCAATGGCTTTGCCAAGCTCGAAGAAACTAAACGTGCCTTTCAAACCTTTTTTGAGAGTTTCATCTTTTGCCTTGGGAACGCCTTTTATTACCTGCCGTACTCTTTCGGCGGTAATTTTATCAGCGTAGTCTTCGCATTCAATCAAGATAAACTTACGATTGCCGCTGTCTTCTTTGTTGAGTGCGAGGACAGCATGAGCAGTTGTGCCGGAACCGGAAAACGAATCCAAAATAATGGCATCGTGATCAAACTGAGTATTTATCGAAATTAATTCCTTTATTAAACTTGAAGGTTTAGGATAATCCAGTTTTCGTTCAGTGAAAATTGATTTTAGTTCTATGCTTCCATGTGCTGTTGTTTTAACAATATCAGATTCTAAAATTGAAGAATACGCAGTGTTTGTCTCTGACCCAGAAGGTATAATCCTATAAGCCTCAATATAACCATCGTCCTGCTTTTCAAAAACGACTAGTCCTTTTTTAATTAAACTATCGAGTTTGTCTTTGCTCATCCGCCATCTTCCATCGGTTCCATCGGGTTTTTTAGGATAAACCTTTCCAAATTCTTCAGAGTTGATAGGATAATACATGGTAGGTCTATCTTCCCTACGGTCGCCTTGGCCCCATTGCCGTAAGCGTTCTTTACCTTCTTTCTCAGTAATGCGCTTGTCCGTTTTAAAATCGATTAATGAAATGTTTTTAGCATAGCAAATAATGTATTCATGTAGTTTGGCTGTTTCCTGAGCTGTGGCTCCTTTTCCCAAACGCGACTTCCAAATAAAAGTTTCTATAAAATTTTGTTCACCAAATACATTGTCCATCAACATTCGCAAGTGGTGATACTCATTGTCGTCAATGGATATAAATATTGCACCATTGTCCGCCAAAAGTTCCCGCAGCAGTTTCAATCTCGGAGTCATCATGCAGAGCCATTTGTCATGCCGGGTTAGGTCTTCACTATCAACAACTTTGCCCAGCCATTCCTGCATCATCGGTGAATTTACATTGTCATTGTAAGCCCACTTTTCATTGCCGGTGTTGTAAGGCGGGTCAATATAGATGCATTTGATTTTTCCGGCATAAAGCGGCAGCAGGGCCTTGAGCGCTTTTAGATTATCGCCGTGTATAATCAGATTATCATTCAGACTGACTTTATCCGTTAAGCTTTTGCTTTTAATTGGAATTAATTCGTGGTATTTGACCAGCAAGTGGTGGTTTTGAACAAACGTTTTTCCTTTAAATTGGATTTGTGCCATGGAGTTCGAAACCTTTTATCCGTTTTCAAATTTTAGTTTACATGAATAATTTGGTATATATTAACACTTACGTACTCATTTTGCGAATCCATATTCTCAATCCGGGCACCCTCACCTCACTCCTCTCCCTCCCCGGAGGGAGAGGAGGCACTAATATGATTCCTATTTAAAATTCTCCAGCTTGTAGGCCTTGATCTTGCGCCACAGGGTGGAGCGGCTGATGCCCAGGCTCTTGGCGGTCTCGGTCTGGTTGCCGTCGAACCGGGTCAGGGCCTGCTTGATCAGCTCTTCCTCAGCCTGGTCAATGCTGATGGGTTTTTCCTTGCGGGAGCCTTCCAGGGCCAATTGACCGCGCTGGAAGACCTGGGGCGGCAGCGAAGTCTTTTCGATGATATTATTGTTAGCCAAGAGCACGCTGTGCTGAATGATGTTCTCCAGTTCGCGGACGTTTCCCGGGTAATCGTAATTCATGAGGCTGAACAGGGCGTCCCGGGTTATGGAGATGATGCTCCGGTTGAAGCGCTTATTGTACTTCTGCAGGAAATACTTAATGAGCGGCGGGATGTCGTCCGGCCGCTCCCGCAGAGGCGGCACGTGGATGTTGATGACATTCAGCCGGTAGAACAGGTCCATGCGGAATTTCCGCTCCTGTACTTCCTCCAGGAGATCGCGGTTGGTGGCGGCCAGGATCCGTACGTTGACCTTGGTTTCCTCCGTGCCGCCCAGCTGCCGGAGCATGCCGTCCTCCAGCACGCGCAGCAGCTTGACCTGCATGGCCGGCGAGAGCTCGCCCACCTCGTCCAGGAGGAACGTACCGCCGTTAGCCTGCTCGAACAAGCCCGGCCGGTCCGCGATGGCGCCGGTGAACGCGCCCTTGCGGAACCCGAACAATTCCGATTCCAGGAGGGCCTCAGGGATCGCTCCGCAGTTCACAGCCACAAAGGGCTTGTTTTCCCGGTCGGACAGGCGGTGGATGGCCCGGGCCACCAACTCCTTGCCCACCCCGGTTTCGCCGGTGATCAGAACCGGGGAATCCGTGGGCGCCACGCGCGCGGCCATGACAAAGACGCGCTTAATGGCTTCGCTCTGCCCCACCACGTCGGCTTCCCGGTATTCCAGGAGGCCCGGTGGCGGGGCCCAGCGTCCCGGGCCCTGGTGGTCTTCCCGCTCCCACTCGCCCAGCACCTGGCGGAACCAGTCCGGGTTCAGGGGCAGGGTGAGGTAAAAATCTGCGCCGCGCCGGATGGCTTCGGCCGCGGTGCCGAGACTGCCGTCCGGGGTAAGCCAGAGAATCTTATTGTGGCTCTGTTCCCGCAGCAGGGAGACCAGGTCCATGTCCCCGCCTACGCTGCGCGCGTCCAGCACGATCAGACGGTAATCGGCCGAGCCCGCCTGGTCGAGCAGCTGCTCCTTTTCCCGTATCTCGTCGCATTGGTACTTGGAAGCGCCCAGGTTTTTCTTGAGCTCGTCTTTTAAGGTCCGGTCTTCGGAAAAAATAATTACCTTGTTCATCATTGCTCACTCTGCCTTCTTTCTTTCCGGGGCGTCCGGAGCACTACCCAGATAAAGCGGGGCAAACGCAGGATGCGCCGCAGGCGCCAGGGTTCCTGCCGCCAACGCCACAGCCATTCCAGCCCGGCCCGCTGCATCCAGCGCGGAGCGCGCCGCAGACGCCCGGCTAAAACATCCAGGCTGCCGCCCACGCCCAGGGCCACCCGCGCGGCCAGACCCCGGCCAACCTTGTCGAGAAAAAATTCCTGGGCCGGCTGCCCAATCCCCACCAGGAGCAATCCCGGCCGCGCGCGGTTGATTTCCGCAACCACCTCGGCCTCTTCTCCCGGGCGCCAAAAGCCGTGCCGCGCGCCCGCGATGCGCAGCCCGGGCAGCCGGTCCTGCAGCCGCGCCGCGGCTTCCGCGGCCACCCCGGGTTTCCCGCCCAGCAGAAACACGCTCTGTTCCTCGGCCGCGCAGACGCGGGCCAGGGTAACGGCCAGGTCCACGCCGGTTACCCGTTCCGGCCGCTGGCCGGTCAGGCGTTGGATGGCCCACACGGCGCCGATGCCGTCCGCGGTGATCAGATCCGCCCGCTCCAGCACTGCGGCATATTCCGGTTCTTCATGCGCCCGCAGCAGAGTCAGCGCGCTGACCGTGTAAATAATCTGGCACGGCATGGCTTAATCCCCGCTCACGCTAGGAACACAGGGTGTTCACGGTTTCGCGCAAATACTCCAAAAGCTCCGGCCGCGCCGCCTTGTCCTTCAGGGCGAAGGCCAGTGTCGCTTTTACGAATTCCAGCTTATTTCCGATATCATGCCGCACGCCCTCGAATTGCCAGGCATACATCGGCCGCCGCCGGTTGAGGCGCCGGAGCGCGTCCGTAAGCTGTATCTCGTGCCCGGCGCCGGGCTTGGTTTTTTCCAGGCAACCGAAAATATCGGGCGTCAGAATATACCGCCCCACGATGCCCAGGCGCGAGGGGGCTCGCTCGGGCCGCGGTTTTTCCACCAGGTCCTGCACCTGGAACAAGCGCGGGGACAGGGGCTTGGGCTTGACAATGCCGTAGGCCTGGGTACGCTCCCGGGGAATTTCCTCCACGGCCAGCACGGGCGCCTGGTACCGCTGCCAAACCTGCATAAGCTGGCGGATCGCGGGCCGGGGGTGGTCAATGATATCGTCCCCCAGAAACACCGCGAACGGGTCGTGCCCCACGAAGCTCTTGGCGCACAGCACGGCGTGACCCAGGCCGCGGGCCTCCTTCTGCCGTACGTAAAACAGATTGACCATATTCGAGATTTTTTGCACAGCCTGCAGTTCCGCGCGCTTGCCTTGCTCCCGCAGGGTCTCCTCCAGCTCGATGGAATGGTCGAAGTGGTTCTCGATCGCCTGTTTGCCCCGCCCGGTAATGACCAATATGTCCTGGATACCGGCGGCCACCGCCTCCTCGATCACATACTGGATGGCGGGCTTGTCGTAGATGGGCAGCATCTCCTTGGGCTGGGCTTTGCTGGCCGGTAAAAAACGCGTGCCCAGGCCGGCGGCCGGAATGACCGCCTTGGTGATGCGCTGGCCGCTTTTTATCCGGCGGTCGTACGCGTGATGGGTCTTAGCTTTCGTTATCCGGTAAGCCATTCAGCACCTCTTTGGTTAAATGCGCTTTCAAAAACGCCTCGGTATCCTCGCTGGTGGTGTAGGTCAGCGCTTTCTCGGCCAGCTCCCGGCACTCGGCGAAATAGATTTCGCGGATGGTCTTTTTCACCTGTGGCACGAAGGAGGGGCCGGTGGAAAACTCGTCCAGGCCCAGGCCCACCAGGAGCGGGGTCAGCAGGGGGTCGGCCGCCATCTCACCGCACATCCCCACCCAGATGCGCTCGTTGTGCGCGGCCTGGATGATCTGCTTGAGCAGGCGCAGAATGGAAGGATGCAGCGGGTTATACAAGTACGCCACCTTCTCGTTGACGCGGTCGGCGGCGAGAGTGTACTGAATCAGGTCATTGGTCCCGATGGAGAAGAAGTTGGACTCTCGCGCGAGCAGGTCCGCCGTCAAGGCCGCGGACGGCAGCTCGATCATTATCCCCACTTCGAGGTTTTTGTCACAGGATATCCGGCGCCGGCCAAGCTCCCGCTGCGCCTCTTTCAGCAGCGTCTTGGCCTGGCGCAGTTCCTCCACCGTGGAGATCATGGGAAACATGACTTTCAGCTTCCCGAAGTGCGAGGCGCGCAGTATCGCGCGCAACTGGGTTTTAAAGAGCTCCGGGTTGGCCAGGCAGAGGCGAATCCCGCGCAGGCCCAGAAACGGATTCATCTCCGTGGTGGTGCCGAGCCGCGAAAGGAATTTGTCCCCGCCCAGGTCCAGGGTGCGGACAATGGTGGCATAAGGCAGGCTCTGCCGCGTGACGATCTGGTACGCCTCGAACTGTTCGTCCTCGCTGGGCAAGTCGCGGCGGTTTAAATACAAAAACTCGGTGCGGAACAGTCCCACGCCTTCGGCCCCGTATTTTCGCGCCTGGCGGATGTCTTCCGGCAGCTCGATGTTCGCGGCCACGGTCAGGCGATAGCCGTCCTTGGTCACTGCGGTGAGGCCCTTGAGTTTTTTCAGTTTGCGCGACCATTGCAGCATTTTCTGCTGGGCCTGGCGGTACCGGGCCAGCAGCTTGATATCCGGATTGATAATCACCGTGCCCGCGGTGCCGTCCACGATGACAGTATCCCCGTTCTGTACGTTCTCGGTAATGTCTTTCAGCCCCACCACGGCCGGCAATTCCAAGGACCGGGCCATGATGGCCACGTGTGAGGTTTTTCCGCCCACGTCGGTGGTGAACCCGATGACCCGCTCGCGCCGCATGGTGGTGGTTTGGGAAGGCGTCAAATCCTTGGCCACCACGACCACGTCCACGTCCGCGTCGGATAAGAATCCCATGGGCTGGCCGGTCAGGTTGCGCATCAAGCGCGCGACCACGTCGCTCACGTCCGTGGCCCGTTCCTTCAGGTATTCGTCCGAGGATTCCTGGAATTGCTTCACCAGTTGGCGCTTAATATCGGTGAGAATGAACTCGGCGTTGGTGCGGGTCTGGCGGACCTGTTCCATGGCGGCGTGGATCAGCATGGGATCCTGCAGAATGTGCAGGTAGGCGTTAAAGATTTCCGATTCCTTGAACCCCACTTCCTGGGCCACCCGCTGCTTGATTGTCTCTATCTCCTTGCGCGTGGCGTCCACGGCCACCTGCAGCCGGGCCAGTTCCTTTTCGACCAGGGGCTCGGCGAGCCGGATCTTCTTGACTTGCACCTCGCTGGAGCCGACCAAATACACGGTGCCGATGGTAATGCCCGGCGAGGCGGCCACACCCTTGAATTCCAGACTGGAACGGCTTACCATGCCGCACACCTCCCGGGTCCGGATGGTCTTGCTGCCCGCGTGAACATATTATTCCTTCTCACCGAATTTATTTTGAATAAGCGCCACCAAGGCCTCCAAGGCCTGGGCTTCGTCCTCGCCGCTGGTCAGCACCGTGACCACGGACCCTACGGCCGCGCCCAGGGTCATGATCCCCATAATGCTTTTGGCATTCACTTCGCGGTTGTCCTTTCGGAGTGATATCTGGCAGCGGTATTTGTTCCCGGTCTCGATAAAAACCGCCGCGGCCCGCAAATGCATGCCCAGTTTGTTTTCGATCACCACGTCGCGTTCAAGCATGTCGGTTCGCGCTCTCTCCTATATCCATCCGAAATACGCTATGGCCACGGCCAGTCCGATCAGGCCGTAAAACAACTGGGTGGCGGAAAATCCCTTGCGCACGCCTAGAAACAACAAGCCGCTTAAGGCCAGCAAAATCCCGGTGCCCGGCCAGCGGCCGGCGAACTCCGTGGCGCCGGATTGGAACGTGTAAATGGCCCCCAGGGCGCCCAGCATGACGGCCGTGAATATCCCGATCCGGCGCGACAAGAGCTGGGGATTAAAACGCCGCAGGTCAGTGACAATGTCAATGCCCCGGTGAAAGCCGATCAGCACGCCGCCCACGCGCAGCCCCAGGTGCGCCACGGAAAACAAACCCAGAAATATGATCGGGCCCAGGAGCGCGGGCCATACCTGGCCGGCCGGCGCGGCCAGCACGAAACTCACACCCGCCAGGGCCAGCGCGGGCCTGAGCATGGCCCAAAAAACCATGTCTCCCAGCGCGGCCAGGGGGCCCATCATGCCGGACTTGACTTGGTTGGCCTGCAGGGTTTGCTGACCCGGGTTCTCGGCGGCTTCCGCTTCCAGGCGGGTTACCACGCCTAAAATGATGGAAGCGCAGTACGGATGCGTGTTAAAAAATTCCAAATGGCGCTTCAGCATGGCCTCCCGCGCCTCCCGCCCCGGCTGGAGCGCTTTCACCAGGGGGATCAGGGAAAACCCAAAACCAAGGTTCTGCATGCCCTGAAAATTCCAGCAGGACTGCAGGAAAAAGGAGCGCACAATAATCGCCAGCAGGGTCCGGGTTTTTATCCGGGGCGCGGGGGCGCTCATCTCACCCGGCTCCTGGCTGCCAGCAACGCGCCGGCGACCATGGTCGCGGCGAGGAGCCACACTGCCTGGCCGGACCACAGCCCCAGCGCGACCCAGATCAACGCGAAGGCCGCAACCACCAGGCAGCGGATGCTGTTTTTTTCCAGCATGTCGAACAAAATCGCCAAGGGCAGCATGGGCAGCACCCAAAAAACCAACCCCAGGCCGCGCGTCACTGGCAAGGGCAACAGTCCGAATACGAGGCCGAACAGTATGGCCAGCGGCCCCAGCCAGAGCAGATAGATAACAAAATTTCGGATAAAAGCCGTAATCAGCCCGCTGAGATTGATGGCGTCGATGCTGCGCAGCCCGTATTGGTTCAGCCAGGGCTCGGCCTGCCGGGCCAGGCGGCTGTTGAAATGCCGCACCACCACGTCCAGTTTTCCGGACAGCCAGCCGGCCGGAATGGCCACGGCCAGCGCGAAGATCAGGCACGCGCCCAGTGCTCCCCCCTGCTGGCGCATCAGCATGATGGTGAGGGCCGTGGCGATCCCGCTGGAGATGGTGTGATCCGAAGGGATGTAGGCGCCCACGGGCAATACGCCGATCCAAATGAGCTGCAGCATAGCCCCCACCAGCAGCCCGGCCGGCAGGTCTCCCAGCAAAGCGCCGATGAGCGCACCCGCAATCAGGGGCTGGGAAATCATGAATTGCCCCACCATGGCCTGATCCAGCGCCAGCAGCGCGCCCAAAAACGATAACCACACCACGTATTCCAAAACCGGTCTCCTACTTTTCTTCCCGGCCTGCCCGGCATACCCGGCATTCGCCGGGCGCAGCGCCGGGTTCCGCCGGGCAGGGCTTATAGGTATTTCCGAATGTCCACAGGTTCGTCCGTGGGTACCATTTGAATGCTCACGCGAATGTTTTTCTCCAGCAGTTGCTTAAAATGGGCGACATCCTGCTGATCGATGGCCACGGCCTTGAGAATCTGGCGCTTCCCCGGGCTGTAGCGCATGCCGCCGACGTTGACCTCGCGCACGGGCAGCCCGGCCGCCACGGCGCGGGTCACGTCCCGCGCGGAAGAGAACAACAGCAAGACGCGCTTGCCTTTCCATTCGGCACGGTCGCAAACTTCCGCCGCTTCCTGTACGCCGCACACCTTGACTTCAAAGGCCGGGGTCGCGGTTATTTCCATGAGGCTCCGTTGCATGGGATTCTGGAGCACCTGGTCGTCCGCCACCAGCAATACGTCCGGCGTCGTGGCCTTGACCCAGCCCACGGCCACCTGGCCGTGTATCAGGCGATCATCAATGCGTGTCAGGACGAAATGGACCGACATAGGCGACTGCTCCTCCGCTTCCTGGTTTTCCGGACTTGCTTCCCGGCCGGGTTATTTATCCGGCTTGGGATTCAACAATTCGTTGGCGTACACGATGGCTTTCTTGCCCTTGTCCCGGACAAACTCCGTCAATTGTTCCAGGTTCATTAGCGCCCGATGCGTCACGGCCTCGATCAGCACGGGCAGGTTTACGCCCGTCACCACCTTTAGGTTGGGGAAATCATGGGTGAGCGCGAGCGCCACGTTGCTCGGCGTGCCGCCGAACATGTCCACCAGCACCAGGCAGCACTCCCGTCCCTTCTCATCGGGCTTGATGACCGCCGTCAGTTTGCGGGTCAGGTCTTCGATCCCTTCGTGCATCTCCAGACAGACCGAGTTTAAATCCTTTTGCTTGCCCACGATCAATTCGGTGGTATGTACGAATTCCCGCGCCAATTTGCCATGGGTGATAACAATGATCTGAATCACGCCGCTCGCCACCTTTGCGTTTAGTTGCCGGCCCCTGCGGCCGTTCCCGCCAAAAGCCTCAAATTACGATTAGTTTCAGAATCACGCGGGCCAACTGATCGGGGCGGTGCCGGAAATAGTTCGTGCTGACGGCCAGACGGGCCTTGATCAGCGTAATGCCCCAGTCCTCCAGGGGGGTGGCCCCGGCCGGCACCATGACCGGTTCCGCGTCCATTTCCCGGTAACGCGCCTGCATCTCCTTGCCGGGCATTTCGGTGTTCACCAGCATATACTGCATCAGGTCCGGGCGGGTGTGCTCCCGCACCACGCGTATGTGATCCACGGCGTTCATGCGGTCCGTTTCGCCCGGCTGGGTCATCACGTTGCACACGAAAATTTTCACGGCCCGCGAGGCCGCGATCTCCTCCGCAATGCCGGGCACCAGGAGGTTGGGCAGGATGCTGGTGTATAAACTGCCCGGCCCGAGGATGATGCCGTCCGCCTTGGCGATGGCTTCCCGGGTTTCGGGCGCGGGGCGCACGTCCTCCGGAACCAGGCGCAGTCGCTTGATCGCCTTCCGGCTCTGGCTGATGCGCGATTCGCCGGACAGGACGGTCCCGTCGGCCAATTCGGCTTCCAGCACCACGGGATCGATGGTCACGGGCAGCACTTGCCCGCTCACTGCCAGCACTTGGCTGGCCGCTTTCACGCCCGAGGCAAAATCGCCCGTAATTTCCCCCTGCGCGGTGATAAACAGGTTCCCAAAGGCGTGTCCTTCGATCCCGCCGCCTTCGCCCCGGAAACGATGTTGGAAAAGCTGGCTCATCAGCGGGCTGGTCTCGGCCATGGCGACCAGGCAGTTGCGCAAATCGCCCGGGGGCAGGGTCCGGTACTCCCGGCGCAGGCGGCCCGAACTGCCGCCGTCATCCGCCATGGTCACGATCGCCGAGATGTTTGCGCTGTACTCCTTCAAGCCCGAGAGTAAGGCCGGCAAGCCGGTGCCGCCGCCGATGGCCACCAGTCGGGGGCCGCGCTTCAGGCGTAGCCGCTTCAGGGCCACGGTGGCGTACTCTTTTTCGCGCGCCGGCATGAGCACGGTCAGGACCGAATACAACCCGCGCCGGAAAGCCAGGATCGCGCCGGCAATGCCCAAGGCCAGCAGCAGAAAATCTACGGAGCGGAGGCTCTGGATCTGCTTGGCCAAGGGCCGGATGTCAATGACCTTGACCTCAAAATTGCGAAACACGTCCCCCATCATGCCCGAGATCCCCACGCCGAGCACCACGGCGGACAACAGCAGCAGAAGCAGCCAGCGCTTCAGCCGCACCCCGGGGTACATCCAGCGCCAGGTCAGCCGCTGCTCCCAGCGGGGATTAAGTTGCCGGCGGGTTCGGGCCGAGCGCTTAGCCATGCGCTTTTCTCCTCGCGGATGTTAATTCCCGGTGAAACAAGCGGACGTTTCCCGGCAGCCGCTTTTTCAGTTCCGCGGCCATTACCACGGACCGGTGCTGCCCGCCCGTGCAGCCCAGGGCGACGTGCAGCGTGGTTTTTCCCTTGCGGTGGAAGTGCGGCAGCAGAGCGCGCAGCCATTGGGCGAGCTGCTCCAGGGCGGCCAGGGCCACCGGGTGCCTGAGCAGGTAGGTCCGCACCGGACGCTGGGTGCCGTTCAAGGCGCGCAGCTCCGGCACGTAATAGGGGTTGGGCAAAAAGCGCATGTCCAGCACCATATCCGCCTCTGCGGGCAAACCATGCTTGTACCCGAAACTGCTGAGCACGACCCGCAAGGGGGCGTGCCGGGCGGATTTTCGGGCCTTGGCTCTCACCGCTCGTCCGATTGCATCCACGAAATGAGAGTCTGGTTGAACTCCCGCGCGGTGTGATGCCCGGTCTTTTTCAACCGTTGGTTCATGGCCGCCACCTCGATGATGATGGAGAGATTGCGCCCCGGCCGGACGGGAATGATAATCCGGGGCAGTTCGATCTCCAGCACTGAGTAGGTCAGTTCATCCAGGCCCAGCCGGTCGTATTCCTTTTGCTCGTCCCACTCTTCGATAGTGGTCACCAGCTCCACGCGTTTCCGGTCGCGGATGGCCCCAATGCCGAACAAGTTCTTGATGTTGATAATGCCCAGCCCGCGGATTTCCATGTGGTGGCGGATGAGTTCCGGGCCGGAGCCCATTAGGATCCGCTCCGCGGTCCGTGTAATATCCACCAGGTCGTCGGCCACCAGACGGTGCCCCCGCTCCACCAGGTCCAGGGCGCACTCGCTTTTGCCGATGCCGCTCTTGCCCAAGATTAAAACGCCGATGCCGTACACGTCCAGCAGGGTTCCGTGCAGCGAAGTTTCCGGCGCCAGTTTGTCTTCCAGATAAATCGTGAGATCGGCAATGAGCTTGGTGGTGGGCATTTTGGAGGTGAACACCGGGGACGGCTTGCCTTCCGCGGCCTGCAGCAATTCCTCGGGTGGTTCCAGCCCCTGGGTGATGATGAAGCAGCAGACTTCCCACTCCATCAGCTTGTTGAATATTTTTTTTGTCTGCTCCCGCCCCAGTCCCTGCAAGAACGAAAGCTCGGTGCGGCCCAGAATCTGAATGCGCTCAAAGGCGAAGTAATCGAAGTACCCGGCCAGGGCCAGTCCCGGCCGGTTAATGTCCGGCACGGTTATTCTGCGCGTCAAGCCCTCCTGGCCGGCGATCAACTCCAGGGAAAATTTTTCTTTTTGGTCCAGATAGAATTCTTCCAGCAATAAATTGATCATAAGGGACTCCCGGCCGCCAGCGGGCCTGGTTTAGTGAGTGGCTTTTTCCTCCTCCTGGATAATCTTGACCACTTCCGTTGTGTTCTGGGCGGCGATCAATTTACGACGGATGTATTTGTCCTTGAGCAGGCCGGAGATGCGGGCCAGGGCCTTGAGATGCGCGCCGGCCGTGCCTTCCGGCGCCACCAGGAGGAAAAAGATGAACACTGGTTCGCCGTCCAGGGCCTCAAAGGGGACGCCGGACTTGGACAACCCAAAGGCCGCGGTGAGTTCCTTCACCGTGTCAGATTTGCCGTGCGGGATGGCGATACCCTGGCCGATGCCCGTGCTGCCGAGTTCCTCGCGTTCAAGTAAAATCCGCACCATTTTTTTCTTGTCGCTCACATTCCCGCCGTCCACCAGGAGTTCGGCCAGTTCCTCGATCACTTCTTTCTTGTTCTTGGCCTTGAGTTCGACGGCAATGTTTTTTTCCGATAAAAAATCCATAATACGCATTGTGGGGAGCCTCCTTTTTTCCTTCCGTCCGCAATTAGTCTTTGGTGATCAGCTTGAAACCGCCTGCCCGGTCCTTCTGGATAACCGCCAGCTGGCCGGTCTCGATGTCTTCGAACACTAAAAAATCGGAGCGAAGTCCCTGCAATTGCAGGGCCGCCTCCTCCGCGGTCATGGGTTTTCCGCCCAGCGGCTCCATCTCGATCCGAAGCGGACGGCCGGGGGTGTCCTTGGTCTTGGCGAGCGGGGGCAGACTCCGGTCACGCGGGCGCTGGCCTTTTACCGTGGTCAGGCGCTCGTGCTGGCGCATGAGTTGATGCCCGATTTTTTCCGCCAGTAAATCGACCGATTGATACATGTCCTTGGTCACTTGTTTACCGTTCGCGAGGTACGGCCCGTCCTTGGCAATCACCTCGACCTGGTGCCGGTAGCCTTCCACGGACAGAATTACGTGCACCGAAGCCTGGGGCCCCAGAAAATTAGACCACTTCTTGAACCGTTTGCGCACGTACTGGTTAAAGGCCTTGGTTATTTCGATGTGACGTCCCGTGATGTTGAGTTTCACCGCTACTCCTCCTTGAACGCGTCCGGTCCGCGCCGGACCGCCTCTACTTATTCAAAGCGTTTCCGGCGGCTGGCCGGAAGCAGGTTCAGTTCTTCGCGATACTTGGCCACCGTGCGGCGCGCGATTCGAAAGCCTTTGACCGCCAGCATCTCGGTGAGGCGCTGGTCGGAAAACGGCCGCCGGAGATTTTCCTGCGCCACGAATTCCTGGATCGCGGCTTTCACGCTGGTGGAGGAAATATCGCCTCCGTCCACGCGCTTGATCTGGCTGGAGAAAAAGTACTTCAACCGAAACAGCCCCCGCGGGGTCTGGATGTACTTATGACTGGTCACGCGGGAAACCGTCGACTCATGCAGCTCAACCCGATCGGCGATCTGCTTCAACGTCAAGGGCTTTAAGTGTTCAACGCCTTTTTCGAAAAAATCTTCCTGAAACTCCACAATGGTTTCCACCACCCGGTACAGCGTCTTGCGCCGTTCGTCGATGCTGCGGATCATCCACTTGGCCCGCTGCAGGCGGTCATCCAGGTACTTGCGGGTTTCCGGCGTAATCTTCGATCCCCGCCGCAGCAATTTGCGGTAGGTGCCGCTGATTTTCAGCTCTGGCAGGGAATCGTTATTAATGATAATAATGTACTGATCGTCGTGTTTTTCCAGTATCACGTCCGGGACCACGTATTCCACGTGACCGGAAATATGGTGACGGCCCGGATAGGGGTCCAGCCCTGCGATGACTTTGGCCGCGGCGGCCACCTGACTGCGAGGCACTTTTTCGGCCCGGGTGATCTGATCCAATTGGTGCCGCTCCAGGGCCAGAAAATGTTTCTCCACGATGGTTTCCGCCAGCGGATTACACTCGGGCAGCTGCCGCAATTGAATCAGCAGGCTCTCCTTAACGTCCCGGGCACCCACGCCCACGGGATCCAGGCCCTGGATAATGGCCAGCACGTCCGCCACCAGGTCCGGCAGGGCTCCGCTTTCCCGGGTGATCTCCTCGAGCGGCACGGACAAAAATCCGCGCTCATCCAGGTTGCCGATGATCAGCTCGCCGATACGGTATTCTTCCTCTTGGCTGATGACCAGCCGCAATTGCCACAGCAAATGTTCCTGCAGCGTGGGTTGCTGGGCGATTTGCGGTTCGCTGTAGTCCGGCCCGGTCTGGCGCTCGAATTTGGGAAGTTCGTAATCGTCGCTCCAAAAATAATCGGCCCAGCGCTCCTGCTCGATGTCGGAATTTACCTGCTGCCCCTCGTCCAGGACCACTTCCTGGGTTCGATCGCGCTCCGCGGTTGCCGGGGCTTCTTCTTCTGTGGCCGGATGAAGAGCGGGTCCCTCGCCGTTGTTCTGCTCTTCCAGCATGGGATTTTCCGCCAATTCCTGAGTGACCGTATTTGCCAGCTCAACCGTGGTCAATTGGAGCACCTTGAGCGCCTGCTGCAGCATGGGCGTCAGGGTCTGCTTTAATTCATGACGGATATCCAATCCCAGCTTCAAGACAATTCCCTTCTCTCAATGCAAAACATCGACCAGGCCAAAAAGGCTTGTTTTTGAAGATTTCTTTGATTATACCGCGACAATTGCTGAATTATAGAATCGTTTTTTTCTTTTGTCAAGGACGCAGAGGTTGGAATTGTTTTATTTTGAGACTATTGCCCGTATTCCAATCTGGAAGCGAGAAATTCCGGTAATCCGGCAGAAAGAATCTTTTTCTGTGAAACCGCGATATCATAGGAAAGCGCCCTAAATTCAAGCTCCGGCGGTTTTTCCCTGACCAATAGCCACTTGGCCCGGGGGTCGTTGTCGCGGGGTTGTCCCACGCTCCCGCCGTTCACGACATAGCGGTTGCCGGGTTCCAAGGCCAGGTGCCTGAGACCGACCCGGTCCGTGGAATAGGACGGCAGGCTGATGGACTGAACGACGCCTGGCACGATTTCTGCCGCCGCGGCCGGCACATGCGTGTGCCCGAAAAAGCAAATGGTTTCAGAAAAGGCCCGAAAAGCGTTTTCCAGGTTCCAGCGATGCTGGAGATAGTGAAAACGCAGCGGTTCGTCCGGTGAGCCATGGACCAGTCGGGCGTCAGCCCCGACTTTGACCAGCGGCCACTGGGCGATGCGCTCGCGCTGGGCGCCGGTCAGGCGGGTCTGCGTCCAGCGTTCGGCCACAGCCGCCACGGGATTCATGGCCGCTATGTGAGCGGGCTGAAGCAGCGCGTCTTCGTGATTGCCCTGCAGCAGGATTTCGCAATGCTCGCAGACCAGGTCCAGGCAGGCCGCGGGGTCCGCGCCATAGCCGATCACGTCGCCCAGGCAGTAAACCGCGTCCACGCCCGTGTCCCGGATATCCGCCAGGACCGCCTCCAGGGCTTCCAGATTGCCGTGCACATCCGCGATGACCGCGACCCTCACTTGAGTTGCTCTCCCCGCAAACACCAACGGCACTGCCGCGCTCACGGGGATAAATGTCCCCGCCCTGACGGGCGGGGTATTCAGGATACCCTCACCCCTACCCCTCTCCCTGCTAGGGAGAGGGCATGCGGTTACCCCGCACTTACGTGCGGGGATTCTTTGGTATGTTGAACAGTGCCGCCTAAGTTTGCTTACTCTTCTATCAGGATGGCAGCGGCCGGACAGACATCCGCCGTGTTCTTGGCCTTATCCGCCAAATCGCCTTCCGGGTTTGCCACGAGCACCTTGGCCAATCCATTGTCAGCCATCTCAAAGACTTCTGGCAGGTCCGTAGTACACAGGCTGCAGCCCGTGCACAAGCTTTCATCTATAGTGACTTTCATTGCGAGCTTCCTCCTTCTGATTGATATTCTTACTCAACTTATGCAAATACCCATTCACCGTATGCTATTAACGACCAGGCGGGTGGTCTGCTTTTACCAAGTCTCGCGCCCTGGCTGGGCGCTTGCTGTCATGACCAGGTTTTTCTTCGCCACCTCTTGGGAAAAGCAGACCACCCGCTTGGTTGTTCCAGCACCGGATTGCTCCCACCGAAGCTAAAGCTGTTTTTTGCAAAAATCGTGTTATTATTTAACGGCAGGCTTCCCTGGTTGGCCCAGGAACATGCGAATGGCCTCCTCAATTTGCGTGAGATCCACCACCGTGTTCTTACAGGGTCCGTCCGGTCTCCGAATGGAAAAAGCCAGCACCGGTATCCGGCCGTGCAGGTCCTTGATACCCACCAATAAATCCCGCTCACAGGCCACGGCCACAATGCCCTGGGGCCGGTGTTGGGCAATGCCCTTGCGGGCCTCTGTGCCGCCGAAGGCCACAACTTGGGAAAAACCATAAGCGTCCTTCAGGGCCCGCAGTCCCTGCATGCTCTCCCTGCCCAGGCAACGCGGCGCCAGAAGCAACAACCGGACCGGGTCCTGAATCAAGGGCGGCAGTACTTCCAGGCGGTTGTAAATGCGCACAAAGGCGTGTCCCACGCGGTCGCGCGATAACCCGAACACCTTGCCCCAGGTCACGGCCGGACTGATGGCCCAGCGGATGCCCCCGAGAAAACGCACCATCTGCTTGCCAGCACCCAGGCCCTGCGTTCCCAGCAGTAGAGACAGGTACCAAGCCAGTAGATAACCCGCTCCCGCGGCCGCGATTACCCAAACCAGCCAGCCCGTGCCAAAGGCCGAGAGCCGCGGAGCAACCAACCATAGCGCAAGTCCGCCGAGCGCCATGGCACTTGCCATTGTCAAGCCAGTCAAAACGACGAACACCCAGGCCGGCGTTTCGGTGTTGTCCTGTTGACGGGTTCCGTCCCAGTCAACCCATTCGTCTCCCAGCTTGCGGTCCGGATCGGTCGCTGGCGGCTGATCTGGCTTTTCAAACGGCACTGGCCCAGTCCTCGCTATGATCGGCGATAATCAGCTCAGAAGTATAAACGCCGGCCGGGGAACAGTCAAGAATGAATCCTGGTCCGCCGGGGTCCGGACTACGCTGGCCTGGATTTCAGGGGAGGGATGACCAATGATCTAATTTATGAGGCCAATAGGATAATCCCCTTAAAAGCAAACCACAATCCAATTCCACCCGCAGCCCAGCGGCCGACGACTTGAATCCACTTTCCCCTGGCCAGTAGGCCCGCGGCCGGCAGGGGCAATAAAATCAGAGAGGTGCCGACAAAAAACGAGGACAGAACCAGGAAGCCGCCCCAGGGCCCGCCCGAGCGGGAGGCGCTCAGCAAAACGGCCAGAAAAGGCGGACAGATATTGATGCCGGTCAGGAGCCCCAGCATAAGGGGCGTGCGCTCTTGCCAGGCGCCTTTTTCCAGAAACCGGCAAAACGACCAGTGGGGAAAATTCTGCAATAGGGCAAACAGGACCAGTACCACGCCCAAGCCGGTAAAAACCACGCCTTCCAGCAGGCGGGCCGGCCGGTCCGGCAACATGATTTCCCGGCCCATCCAGCCGGCCAGGAGCCCCATGGCGGCGTAGCCGATAAAACGCCCACCTAGAAATTGCCCGAACGCCTTGAGGTTGGCCAGCCCGCTCCGTTGCTCGGCCCCGAAATAGGGGAGCAGGAGGGGCACGCATACGCCCAGGCAGGAGGGAGAAAGAGCCAGGCCCAAAATGAATCCTTGTCCCAATAGGGTGGAAATATCCATGAGGGTTACTCTACTTTTTATAAATGCGATGCACGAGAAGGTAGGGGGTCCTTCGTCCCCCGGGATTCAGGCGGTTGGGGCGGGATACTTTTTGACCATGACCAGCTGATTGGCCCCCTTGCGCGAGACGTACTGCACGTTATCCATCAGGGAATTGATTAAAATACCGCCCACGCCCCGCTCCTCGCTCCGTTGGATAGCCGCCCGAATTGAGCGGACTTTGCGACGGGTGATGTCATAGGGGGCGCCCCGGTCCTGTATCCTGATTGCCAGATATTTCTTGAAAAAGCGTATCTTTACGCTCATGACCTGGTGGGTGTCGAAATCGTAACCGTGCTCAATTATGTTGAGCAGGGCCTCTTCCACCGCCAGCACCACGTCATTTACGAAGGTTTCCGGGAATTTTTCCTGCTCGCAGATGCTGGTGATAAACTGACGGATCGCGCCGATATGATTGACGTCACTGTTGATTTTAATTTCCACGTCTCTAAACCGCGTGGGGGGCGGACTCTCCGGGCTCCCCTTTTTGAGCGTAATGACGTGCGCCCAGGCATCAACGAAAAATATTTCGCCGCAATGCTGGCAGCGATAGATATTCATCCCCTTCACGTGCGCCTGAGAGCGGCAGCTGTGGCAATTGACCAGGCAGGGAAATTTCGCGAGGCGCTCGTCTTCATAGACGTGCAGGGAGAAGCGTTTATCCACTTCCCCATCGCCGATGCTCAGGGTGCGATACCCTGAATCCGTAATGGCGATTTTGCCTTCCCACACACCGCTCTGAAAATCCTTGAGTACGTGGGGAAAAACCAACCCCTCGTCAACCGCGAAGTGCGGTTCTCCCTCGTAGTCCTGGACGGGCTGTTCATCCCGGTCGCGCGCCTCCACCCTGATTTCGTGTTCCCGCCCGGCGACGAATTTCTTTTCTTTTTTCAGGAAAATTTTAAAATGGCTGACAGCCGTCTGGGCCGCTTTTAACTCCAGCGGCCGCCATTCGGCCACTTCGGTTTCCGCGTCCAGGAAATCAACGATATCCGTCAAACCAATGCCCTTAAAAACATTCAGGACTTTGGGCGACACGTGCAGCAGCTTGATGTCTCCCCCGGGCTGATTGCGCACGCGCTTCAGGCAGCCGACAATCGCCCCCACGCCCACGGAACTGATGTAGTCCATCTCCGTCAGGTCGATGAGAATCCGGGTTTGCTGGTTGTCGATTAATTTCTGCAGGCAAGACTTGAATTCGGGCGTGGAATAGACATCAATTGTGCCCTGGACTTTCAGGCGGGTAACCTCGGCATTTACTTCGCTGGGCGCTATTTCGAAGGTTGTTTCCATATCCAACCCTTTCTGCAAACCCTGGAAAACAGGCTATAAATATTTAGCCACAGATACATACAGATGCACACAGAAAAATAAAGATTAAATAAAAATAAGTATTTAAAGATTTTTTACTCTAGCTCGATCTGTGTGAATCCGTGTGCATCTGTGGCGATTCTTATCCTGCGCCGGGTCGTTCCCGGTGGCTGGCCATAAGCCCGCGCCGCACCCGCGCCCGTCCGGACGCATCCGGAGAAACTAAATTGTACCCAGGTTAAAACAGGGGAGTCAATGATAATCATCGGCGCCCTGTCCCGGAGAGAAGGTTTGCCATTGGTAAAAAGGCATTCTATCCCTTATAATAATCCAGTGGCGAGGCATTGGGCTCTGTTGGCTCGATACCCGCAGACTAACCGCGCCGGGAGTAACGGCCCCCGGCTTTCGGCCTTGAGCGAGGTACTATGAGCGGCGTTAAACTATCCCAGGAGCTTCAGGACGGCATCGTAATCCTCCGGGTCAGCGGCTTTATGGACATGTTGGGAATGGAAAAATTCGTGCAAACGCTGGATAGATGTATTATGGATGGCACCAGTAAAATTATTTTGGATTTTAAGTTCCTGGAATATATTTCCTCAGCCGGGTTGGGGGCCATAATCGGCCGTATCCGCGACCTGCGGCGGGTCGGCGGCGACATCAAAATAGGCGGTTACTCTGACCGGGTTTTTGAGCTGTTTCAAACCTTTGGGTTCACCGAGACCTTTGACATCTGTGACGACATCGCCAAAGCGCTCGCAAACTTTAAAAATCCGTCTTAAGCCGTTCTGCCTCCGCCGACGCCCCGGTTTTAGGGTATCGGCCGCTCGTCAAGGGACCCGGCAATTTCCGAAAAGGAACCAAACCCTTTGCCCACCGCTAATCCGCGCGAAAAACCCGCTCACGTGACCCAGACCCGGGCCTTCCGCCCGGGCCTGGGCCTCGGTTTCAAAATTTCCGCGGCCATTATCATTCTCATTTCCATCGTCATGGGCCTGGTCACCTGGGTGGTGCGCGAGCGAGTACAGGATACCCTGCTGGCCCAGATGCGGCTCAAAGGCCTGGCGCTAACCCGGGGCCTGGCCGCCAACGCCGCGGAAGCACTGATCACCGCTGATCGCCTCTTGCTATCCGAGCTGGTTGACAAGGCCGTCAAGCAGGAAGACGGCATCAACTTCGTAGCGTTGGTGGACGAAGAGGGCGTGATCCTGGCGCACAGTAATTACCAGCAGGAGGGGCAGAGGTATACCCTGCCGCCCGACTTCAGTCATGAACAGCTCCAAACCGGGCGCCTTTCCTATTATACGCTGGACGGCGAACCCTGCCTGGACTTTGCCCTGCCTATTCTGCTGGAGGAAATGGGCATCGGTTTGAAGAAAAAACTGGGAACCGCCCACGTCGTATACCTGCTCTCGCCCATCAGGCAGATTGTGAACACCACCCTCCGGGATATTTTTTACATCGCTGCCGGCGGTTTGGCGTTGGGCATCCTGTTCGCTCTGTTTCTGGTCAAGCGCATTACGCGGCCCATCGCCCGCCTGGCCGGGGCTGCCCATAAAATCGGCGCGGGCAATCTTGATCTCTCGTTGAAAATAACCAGTCGCGATGAATTAGGACAGCTGGCGTCGACCTTCAACCTGATGACCGCCAATCTAAAAAAGGCCCAAGCCGAATTAATCGTCAAGGAACGGCTGCAGCATGAAATGGAACTGGCCAGGCAAATACAGACTCTCCTGGTCCCTAAAAAAAGCCCCACGCTTCCAGGTTATTCGATCGGCATGCTGTACCGCGCCGCCCAGGAGGTCAGCGGGGATTACTTTGATTTTATTGAGTTGGGCCATGGCCAGTGGGGCATTGTCATGGCCGACGTTTCAGGCAAAGGTATTCCGGGTGGGCTGGTCATGGCGCAGACCCGCGCCACGCTCAGGACCGTAGCGCCCGCGAGCACCTCCCCCCGGGAAACACTGTCCAAAACGCAGAGACAGCTGGATCAGGACATTCGCGAGGACATGTTCATCACGCTGTCCTATTTGGTTCTGGATGTCGCCAAAAAGCAACTCTGTTTGGCCCGGGCCGGGCACTTGGGCGCGCTGGTCTATCGTCAGGCCCTGGGCCGGTGTGAAATGGAAATGCCCGCCGGCATTGCGATCGGCATCGCGGACCCGGACACGTTTGAACGGAAACTTAGTGAAAAAACGATCAAGTTGCATCCCGGCGATTTCATTTTCCTCTACACGGACGGCATCGACGAGGCCAGCGACGAGGCCAACCACCTCTTTGGGCTGAACCGCCTGGTCAAGTGCCTGGTGGCTTCGGCCTCCTTACGGGCGGAAAAGATTATTACCCGGGTCGAACAGGCTGTCCGGGCTTTCGCCGGGAACGCCCCTCAAAATGACGACATGACCATGATCGTTATTAAAATTGAAAAATAAACGGATGAGAAGGTGAAAAGGGAGGGAGCGAGCGGAGGAATTTCCGGCTTCCGGCTGTCAGCGCATGCCGTGTTTTAACAATTGGCTCCAAATAATCAGCTTGCCCTGCTTGTTGTTGTTGAAATCCATGAACTTCTCGACGTCTTTGGCCTGCTGAGCCGTGGGGTGATAGGCGTAGATTGGATCATCTGCTTCTCCCCACTGCCGCAGAAACCGCCTCTCTTTCAATAGTGAGAGCGGCTCTTTCAGGTCATTGGTTCGCCGCCCCAACCGGCTGGCAATTCCTTCGGTGGTGTCGGTAATACCGGGATTATTCCATAAAAACACGAGTAATTCCCACATCACCAGGGAATCGACATTAGTGGCGATAAATTTGTCTAATTCCTTGTCAAGCTTCACTGCTGCCTCCGCTGGGGGCCCGCAATATGGCAGAGTATAGCATAGCCCCTCTCTCTTTCAAACTATAAACCAAACTCCCTAACCCGGACAAGCCGGAACCAAAAAAGTGTAAACTCGAAATCCGAAGCACGAAATTCGAAACAAATCCTAATTTTCAAAGGTTCAAATGTTCTAAACCGGAACAGCACCGAATGAGTCGTTTCTTGGTTTTGAATTTTTGTCATTCGAGTTTGTTTCGGATTTCGATATTCGATATTCGGATTTAAACCCAGATTATCACATTTCCCTGCCATAAAAACACGAATTTAAGGACAAAGCTACTCACCCGCCAGGCCGCGGACGCGCGGCCGGGCCTACCCCGCGACGGCCGCTGTCTGGGGCTTGCGTTTTTTACCGAGCACCTTGCTCAAGTACTTGCCCGTGTATGAGGCCGGAACTTTCACAATCTCCTCGGGACGCCCAAACGCCACCGCCTCCCCGCCCGCGTCCCCACCCTCGGGGCCCAGGTCCAGGACATAATCCGCGGCTTTTACCACGTCCAGGTTATGCTCGACCACGATCACCGTGTTGCCGGCGTCGACCAGCCGGGACAAGACGTCCAGCAATTTATGCACGTCCGCAAAGTGGAGCCCCGTGGTCGGCTCGTCCAGAATGTAGAGCGTGCGCCCGGTGGCGCGTTTGCCCAGTTCAGCCGAAAGCTTCAGTCGCTGGGCTTCCCCGCCCGAGAGCGTGGTGGCGGATTGCCCCAGCTTAATGTACCCCAGCCCGACGTCGGAAACCGTCTGCAAGATGCGCTTCAGCCGGGGAACCGGCGCGAAGAAGGCCAGGGCCTCGTCCACGATCATGTCCAGCACCTCGGCAATGGTCTGGCCCTTGTAGTGGACTTCCAGCGTCTCGCGGTTATAGCGTTTGCCCTTACAGACCTCGCAGGGCACGTAGACGTCCGGCAGAAAATGCATCTCGATCTTGATGATCCCGTCCCCGTTGCAGGCCTCGCAGCGCCCGCCCTTGACGTTGAAGGAAAAGCGGCCCGGCCGGTACCCCCGCACGCGCGCCTCGGGTGTGTTGGAAAACAGGTCGCGGATTTCATTGAACGCCCCGGTATAGGTGGCCGGATTGGAACGCGGCGTGCGTCCGATCGGTGATTGATCAATATCGATGATTTTATCCAGGTGTTCGGTGCCGGTGATTTCGGTGTAGCCCGGCGGCTGGATCCGCCCCCGGTACAGGGCGTGGCGCAGGGCCGGTTCCAGGGTTTCCTGAATGAGGGAACTCTTCCCGGACCCGGAAACGCCGGTCACGCAAATAAAAGTCCCCAACGGAAGCCGCACGGAAACGTGCTTGAGATTATTGGTCGTGGCTCCCTGCAACAGCAGCTCCGCGCCCTGCCCGTCGCGGCGGCGGACGGGCACGGGAACCGTTTGCGCGCCTGTGAGATACTGTCCGGTCAGGGACCGGGGGTCGCGCATGACCGCTTCCGGCCTTCCCTGGGACACGATTTCCCCGCCCCAAATCCCGGCCCCGGGTCCCATGTCGATCAGGTGATCGGCCTGCCGTATGGTTTCCTCGTCATGCTCCACGACCAGCACGGTGTTGCCCAGATCGCGCAGGTGCTTCAGGGTATCCAGTAGCCGCTGATTGTCGCGCTGGTGGAGCCCGATGGAGGGTTCGTCCAGGATGTACAGCACGCCGACCAGGGAGGAGCCGATTTGCGTGGCCAGATGAATGCGCTGGGCTTCTCCGCCGGACAGCGAGCCGGTGGAACGGTTCAGGGTGAGGTAATCAAGCCCCACGTTGGACAAAAAACCGAGGCGCGCCTTGATCTCCTTGGTGACCTGCTGGGCAATGGCCTGCTCCCGGGCGGACAGGGACAACCCGGCGAAAAAAGCGCAGGCCCTGGCCACGGAGCTCTCTGTCACTTCGATGATGTTTTTACCCTGGAGGGTCACGGCCAGGCTCTCGGGCTTGAGGCGCCGGCCGTTGCAGGCCGTGCAGGTGCGCACGCGCATATAGCGGCTGGAGATTTCCTCCCGCATGTACTCGGACTCCGTTTCCCGGTAAATCCGGCCGGTCCGGGGAATCACGCCTTCGAAGGTTCCCACGTAATTATACGAGGACTCGGCCCCCCGGAACTTGAAGGGCAGGCGCGTGTCACCCGAGCCGTGCAGAATGATCCGCCGGTGCTCGGGCTTGAGCTTGCGCCAGGGCACATCCAGGGAAAACCCGTAATGCCTGGCCAGCGAACTCAGCATGGCTTTATAGATGTAGGCCGTGGGGGAATTCCAGGGCAGGATGGTCCCCTGGTTCAGGCTGAGCCCGGGATCAATGATCAGATCCTGGTCCACCTCCATCTTGACGCCCAGCCCGGTGCAGGCCGGGCAGGCGCCCTGGGGCGAATTGAAGGAAAAGGTGCGCGGCTCCAGTTCTTCAAAGGAAAGACCGCAATGTAAACAGGCGTATTGCTCGGAGAACACCAGGGTGCCCTGGTCGCGCGCCGCCCGGGAATGGCTCTTCCGCTCGCCGCTGGTCTGGAAATCCAGCCGGTGCACCAGTACCGTGCCTTCGCCCCGCTTCAGGGTGGTTTCCAGCGAGTCGGCCAGGCGCCGCGCCATGTCCCGCTTGACCACCAGGCGGTCCACCACGACCTCGATATCGTGCTTCCGCTTTTTATCCAGTATGATGTCTTCGTCCAGGTCCCGGACCGCTCCGTCCACGCGCACGCGCACGTAGCCTTCGCGTTTCAGGGCTGTAAAGAGTTTTCGGTACTCGCCCTTGCGGCTGCTGACCAGCGGCGCCAGTACCAGAAGGCGCTCTCCTTCGGGCAGGGTCATGACCTGGTCCACGATTTCCTGCACGGTTTGACGCTGAATGGGGCGGCCGCACTGATGGCAATGCGGATGGCCGACACGGGCGAACAGCAGGCGCAAATAGTCATAGATCTCGGTGACCGTGCCCACGGTGGAGCGCGGATTCTTGGATCCGCTCTTTTGCTGGATGGCAATGGCCGGCGACAGCCCCTCGATGGAATCCACGTCCGGTTTTTCCATCTGTCCCAGGAACTGGCGCGCGTAGGCGGAAAGCGATTCCACGTACCGGCGCTGCCCCTCGGCGTATATGGTGTCAAAGGCCAGCGAGGACTTGCCCGAGCCGGACAAACCGGTGATCACCACCAACTGGTTCCGGGGGATCGTCAGGGAGATGTTCTTTAAATTATGCTCCCGGGCGCCTTGTATATCAATTTTATCGATGGCCATGGCAACGATCCTTGTCTCATCGGCCGAATACCGGGCCGAAACAATTAGCTTAGCATAGGCTGGGGGAGGCTTGTCAAGGGGGGGCGGCTTCCGTCCCGGTTCAGCCGTTACCTGTTTAGACCGGCTGGGCCGTAAAAAGTTCGGTCACGCAAGCGTTATTCAGCCCGGTCCCTTCCACGGTGCTGAAAACGGCGGATATATTTCCTGTCCAGCCAATGCTTGAGCCCGGCCACCCAGCGCCCGGAGAGCGCCCAGCGGTCCTTGACGGCCAGGGCTTCCCGGGAGCCCAGGGAAATAATTTGCCAGGGCCGGAAACGGGGTTGCCACGGACGCAAAGGGCGGCCGTGCAGGCTGGCCAGGAGATTGTGCGCCAGCACCGGGCCTTGCCGGGCGGCGGACTGTCGCGAGAGGCGTTCGGCGATTCCGAATACACGGGCGCAATCCCCGGTGGCGAACAGTTCCGGGTGGGTGCGGAGACGAAGCGTGCGCTCTACCGGAAGCGCGCCGCGCGCGTCGGTTTCAAAACCCGCCTGGTTGAAAATATCGTTGATCCGGCCGCCGGTCGCCACGATGGCCAGGTCGAATTCCAGGGTTTCCCCGTGGTCCAGGACCAGCCGGTTTGATTGCACGTGTTGCACCTCGGACTGGGTGCGCAGCTCGACGTCATGCGCCTGCAGAGCCAGGCCGGCCTGGCGAATAGCCGTGGGCGGCAAGCCGCCGAGCAAGCGGGGTTTGGCCTCCAGCAGAATCAAGCGCCAGCCGGCCGGCGGCCGGCGTTCGGCCATGAATTGGGCGGTGTTGATCGCGTACTCCACCCCGGCTGGACCGCCGCCCAGGATGACGATCTCCATGCGCTTTTCCGGAAACAACTCCAAAAATGTCTCGATCTCGTTCCTGATTTCCAACACCTTGTGCACCGGGCACACCGGAAAGCTGCCCTCGGCCGGAACGTCCCCTTCGGTTTCCGTGGGGAGCGACCCCAGCGCAAATGAAGCCAGGGCGTAGGTCAGCACCCGGCCGGACTTGGTCATCACTTTTTTTTGTTTGGGCAGGAGCGTAACCGCTTCGTCCAGAATGAAGTCCGCGCCGTGGCGCTTGCACAAGGCGCGCAGATCCACATGAAAGTCCTTTAGTCCGTAAAAACCACTCAGGACTTCCGTGGCCATATTCGGGAAATACCAGAAAGGATTCCTGTCCAGGACCGTCAGCCGGGCGCCCTGGGCGCGGAGGGCCCGGGCCTGCGTGATCAGATGCAGGTGAGCCGGTCCGGCGCCCAGGGCCAGAACCGGCTTCGGCTCGGTCGCGGTGCTCTGGCGTTTCATGCGGCTGCTCCTTCCACGGCAATCTCGCCCCCACCCAGTAAACGGTCCCCGGCATACATGGACGCCACTTGCCCGGGCGTCACCGCGCGCACGGGCCGCTCGAAATCCAGGCGCGCCCGGGTTTCGGAAAGAAAGGTCAGGCGGGCCGGAGCCGGCGCCTGGCGATAGCGTATCATGGCCAGTACGTCCCGGGGCTCCGGCCCCGGCGGCTCCCACCAATTCACGTCCCTTACATAGACCGATTGCGACCAGAGCGCTTCATCCGGCCCCACGACCACGCGGTTTTGGCGTTGGTCCAACTGAATTACGTAGAGCGGTCGCGGGGCCGCCACGCCCAGTCCCCGTCGCTGCCCGATCGTGTAGTTCGGCAACCCGGTATGTTCGCCCAGGGTCCGGCCCGCCAAGTCCACAATTTCGCCGGGCGTAAATGCCTGGGGGACGCGTTGGCGGAGAAAATCCGAGTAGGCCAATTCCCGCAGGAAACAGATTTCCATGCTGCTTTCCGTCCCTTCCGGTTGTTCCTGCGCCAAATCCGTCTTCAGCGTGTCACACAGGGGAAACAAAACGTCTGCGTAGTTTTTTTTCGGGACCAGGGACAAAAAGTAGGTTTGATCTTTATGCCGGTCGCGGGGGCGCCGCAGGGTCAGCGCGCCATTGCTGTTTTGCAGGCAGGCGTAATGGCCGGTGGCCAGGGCGTCCGCGCCCAGGGCCCGGGCCCGCTCCCGGAGCAGGCCGAACTTGATGTCCCGGTTGCAAATGGCGCAGGGGTTGGGCGTCCGGCCCGCGGCGAAACCTGCGACGAACGGCGTGATGACCCGCTGCTCAAACTCGTCCCGCAGGTCCAGGATCTCGTGCCTGAGCCCCAGGTCCCGGGCCGCCTGGCTGGCATCCAGGCAGGCGCAGGGCATGACGCAGCGTGCGCAGCCGTGCTCGGCTAATCCGGCTTGCGCGCGCTGCTCGGTGCGCGCCGTGGTGGGCAGGCCCTCCAGCTCCGGACACAAGCGCATGGTCAGCCCGAAAACCTCATGCCCGGCAGCCTGCAGGCCGCGGGCCACGGCTGTGGAATCCATTCCTCCGGATAGAGCTACGGCTATTTTCATTTTTTCTTTTCCTTCTTATTGTTTCCGCCGATGAAGGAGAGGAAGTAGTTATTTTTTTCCCAAAGATTTGCTTGGCCTCGCTGGGTTTTACTTCCTTCGCCCATCCAGGGCGTGGGAACGGGAAAAAAATAACTACTTCCTCTCCTTCATCAAAACACAGGAAACTGACATAACAACATAATGAAAGCGGCCATATTGTAATAACCGATCACTGGGCTGTCAATGGTTTTGGGTTTGTATACGGCCGTAAGCGCCCGGGCAACTTCAACGCGCGCCGCGCGCTGGTTCCAGCTCGCGCAGGCGGCGCTCTATTTCGAGCTTCTCCCCGCGCCAGGCGGGATGCAGGTCCCGGGCCCGGCGAAAATTGTATTTCGCTTCGTCCCGGCGAGCGAGGCTTTGCAACGCCTGGCCGGCGAGGAAATATGCCCGGTAATCCAGGGGATTGAAGTGCCCGACTTCCTGCAGCCAGGCCAGGGCTTCCCGGTATTCCCCGCTGGCCAGCAGTCCTTCCGCTTCCCCGCGTCCGTGCTCGTAAACCAGGTATTCGTTGTATTTTCCGCTTTTGAGCAAGGGATCGGCCGGCAGGTTTGCGGGATCCGGCGGCTCTGCAAAATTGTTCAGGTCAAAGGCCACGAACTTTCCCAGTTGATGCGGCGGATTGGAAACCCAGGCTACCTGGTTTTTCAGATCAAACACCACGGTCTGGACGGCGGTAAGTGAATTAATGGCTGCGCGGTGGCCCAAGCCCAGGGGCACGCCGAATTCACCCCGGCGGTCCCGCATAATCTTCACCGCGGACCGGGGCGTCATGGCCCGCCCGTTTTGCATGATAAGTTCCTTGAGACGCCGGTACCTGGCTAGCGAGGGGCCTTGGGAACGAACCTCCTGGTTCTCCGGGTCTTCCCGCAAGGGGGACGCGATCAGATGGTTGCTGGCCAGAATCAGGCCATTCTGCATTTGCCGGACCACGGTGCGGTCCGGCGATTTTTCAACCACCACAAACCGGTCTTCCTGGCCCGATCCGATGAGCAGGGATTGGGAAACCCCGATAGGGAACGCGCGCACGATGGCCACGGCCTGCTGGAGGGTTTTGGCCTCGGTCAAGATTTTCCGGGCCAGCACGGAAACGGGCAGGCCCCCGGCGGCGCGCGTCTGGGTTTGCGCCGGCAGGCAGCCAACGCCCAAGCCACTCTCGTTCAGGCCGGCCAGCACGCCCCACATCCCCGGCCAAGTCACGGAGAGAAACTTCTGTCCCTTAAGCGGTTGCACGACCATTACCACCTTGTGCTGGTCAATTTTTTCCGCGCCGGGAAATTCCAAACAATGCGCCAGCAAGGGCGTCCCGTCCCGGGTGCGCTTGGCGGTCACTCCCCAGGCCAGCCCGCTGACCCGGGACCGCGCGTCCAGTCCCTGGGCCCTATCGTATAATGACAGGGCTTGCAAGCCCCGCGCATAGGCCGAACCGCAGGCAGAAAATTTCGCCCCACGCACGCCGGTCATACCCGCCACTTCCCGGCGAATGGCCTCCGGGAGCGCGGCGCCCAAATGACGCTGGCGAAAAATGAGGCGTCGATAAAACGCCCAGCGCAGCGCGGAGTTGGGAATCCGTTCGCGCAGCATCCCCTCCAGCGCGATCTCCACGGCCTCCAGCTCGGGCTGCAGAAAACGGGCCAGGGCCACGCCCCGGATTTCCGGTTGCCCGCGCAACCAGCAGGCCTGGATTTGTTCCCGCCGGAAGGCGTAGCAATCATTCAGCCGTCTCAATCCGTCCGGGTTTTCGGCGGGCGTAAGGTCCCGTAAGGCGCGGTCTCGGGAACCGGCCGGCGGCCGGGGCGTCCACCACCACTCCAGGACCACGGGCGTACACAGGGCCAGGAGCACCAGTACGGCGCTCACCCCGCCCCAGATACCGCGTTTGGGTTTGATCAGGCGCTGTAGGGAACGGTCCCCCGACCGGAGGGGAATATCGATCCGGGATTTCCTTCGGTCGCGACCGTTCCCTACGATTTGCACCTTGCTGATTTTTTTCATGCGGCCCCCTGCGGCCGGGCCAGGAGCCGAAGCCGGCGCATGTTGGTTCGGTCCGGTCCCTGTTCGTCAAAGCCCGGCGTTTCCAAAATGAACGGCATGTCTCGCCAGGCCGCATGGCGCAGCAGATTCCGCAGCCCGGGCCGGCCCACGTGTCCTTCGCCCAGGTTGGCATGATGGTCCCGGTGTGAGCCGCAAGCCGTTTTGGAATCATTCACATGAATACACCCGATGCTGCGGTATCCCGGCCCGTGCCGCACGTCGCGGAGCAATTGTTGGAATCCTTCTGGCCGGGACAAGTGGTATCCCGTGGCGCACAAATGCGCGGAATCCAGGCAAACTCCGAACCGGTCCCCCAGGGACCGGCACAGGCGCCCGAGCGTGGCCAGGTCTCCCAGGCTGTTCCTGGTCCCGGCCATGCCCTCCAAAAGCAAGCGGCAGTTCGGCGGAATGTCCGGCGCGAGCTGGTGCAGGGCCCGCAGCAACCTTTCTTCTCCGCGCCCGTCCCCCAGGTCAGACCCCGGATGTACGACCACGCACCGCGCCTGCAGCCGGCCGGCGGAAATCAGGTCAAGGCGCAGGGCGCGCAATGATTTCCGCACCACTTCGGGCTTGGGAGAGGCCAGGTTGACCAGATAGATGGCATGGATCACGAGCTCCCGGACCCCGTGCGCCGGGGCGGCCGCCAGGTAGTCGCGGGCTGCGCGGACCGTGACCGGGCTCCCCTGCCAGCCGCGGGGATTGGCGGCAAAGATCTGCACGCAAGTACATCCCAGGTCCCGGGCACGCGCCAGGGTTTTCAGCAATCCCCCGGCCGTGGACAAATGGGCGCCCAGCAATTGATCAGGTTTTGTTTTTTTCATGGCGATTTTCCCGTAAAACTCATTATGACAGACAACGAATGAGGCAGGAACGGGCCCGGCCGCCGGACGCGTCCCGCACTCAGATCCAGTCCTGCAACTTGCAAAACATCACCAGCGCCGCTTCCACGCGTTCACGCAGACGCTCAGGCCGGCGCGCGTGCAAGGCTCCCTCCGGGGCGTTCAGCAATTCGGGCGCCACGCCGAACCGGATCCAGGGAACCGGCTGCCGGGCATGCAGGCGCAGCAAATGCCCGTCCGGCGCGGGCGTGTTGAGTCCGACCCGGCCCGGCAGGTCGGAAAAGCGAGCGGCCAGAATGTCGCGAAAATCGCGGACCCATTCCGCCGGACAGCTGATTGGCCCGGAATGCGGCAAAGCCTCTCCCCGTTCGTCTCCCTGGTTGCCAAGCGCGAGAATGATTCGGTGCGGATCCGGCCGGCTGGGACGACCAACGGAAGTCCCGCTCGATGTTCCCCTCCGGTCGGGGCGGCCAACGGAGGCGGGCAGGACAAAACAATCCAACACGGTCTTGACCCGGCCCGCGGCCAGAGCTTCGGAAACCCTGCGGTGCCAGGTCTGATAATAATCGGCCAACAGCCTATGTTTAATCTGTTTGGCGTTTTTCTTGGCCAGGGCAATGATCGGGGTGTGGTCCGGCCAGGTTTCCGCCAGCGCGTCATCCCGCGGGGCGTCCAGATTCAGCACGGCTGGGGAGAGTTCGCCCGCCAGCAGGCACTCCAGGCGATCCCCTATATCCATGCTTTCCCGCAGGAGTCGGTTGGCCGTTTCCGCGCCGCGCGGTCGAGGTTCCCTGGGTTCAGCGTGTAATGCAGGGGGAATCGTATCGCCGGCCTGCGGCAGCACGATCAGGAGCGGAAGTTTTTTCTGGAGCATGCGTCCAGGTTATTCGGGGCGCAGGTCCCGGCCTGATCCGCGCCGGCCAGGGCGCGCAGGGTGGCGCTGGCCGAGGCCGCGGCCAGGGCGCTGGTTTTGGAATTTTCCGGGGAAGGAACGTTCTCGGTGATGGTCGTAAAACGCCCCAGCCGGCCACTGACTTCCAGGGTGTGGACATTACGCCGGCATTGGGGATCGGCAATAATCTCGACCTGGGTCCGGTCCGGACCAATGCCCGCCAGCGAGACCGCGGCCGCCACGTTCACGTTGGCGGGAAACCCGGCAATGGCCTGGCGGGCCGAACCGCGAAAAACGCGGCGGGCCGTTTTCAGCTGGGAGAGATTGAGAGGATGTTTTTCAAAATAAGGCGCGCCGGCCAGTCCGCGCGGCGGTTTCCGCGTCGTCAGTTTCACCCGGAAGACGCCACCCTGCGCGGCCGCGGCCCGCAAGCCGTCCAGGCCGATTACCGCGCCGGAGGGATAATACAGGCCGCGCCCTAAGCGCTGAAACCGGCGCCAAAGGCCCGGCTGCGTGATCAGGGCACCCACGGACAGCACCAATAAATCCTTTCGCTCGCGCAGCGCGGCGGCCGCGATACTCCGCACGGCCGGGAGCCCGGCCGCTTCCACCAGGAGATCGCAGGTTTGTGCCGCCTGGGCCAGGGAGACCACGCGGGGCCGCGGCCGTAAGCGGGCGGCCAGCTCCCGCGCCCGTTCCGGAACCGCGTCGTTCAGGGCTACCAGCCGTAGATGCGATTTCGGGGTCCGGACCAGGTCTTGCGACAACTGCGCGCCAATGGCGCCGCAGCCGATGATTCCCACGCAGAGCGTCTTTGGGTGCTGGTCCGGCATCAGCGCTCCCGCCCGCAGGGCCGTGATTTCACCACCCGGCGCACGATATCAAACCTGGTGCCTTTTATCCGGCTCACGATCTTTCTCCTTTCGCCCGGATCCGCGGACGACGTCTCTAGAAGCTTGAGCATTTTGTCGAAATTTGCGAGAGTCGATAGTCGAAAATCGACCGTCCCGACCGGATGGGTAATCGTATGGAACTTCCTTCGGTCGCATTTGAGCTTTTTATCTAATTTCTATTATCAACTCTCAAATGCTCGGGAGCCTGAGCAACTAATTGCTCAGGCTCCTAGGTAACGGCCAGCATACGCTCCAGGGCGGCGACCGCCCGTATCCGGACGTCCTCCGGCACCTCTACCGGGTGGGGCAGCGTTTCCAGGGCTGTGGCCAAATGATGTAATTGCGTTAGTTTCATGTTCCGGCAAACCATGCGCGAAGAGAGGGGGTAGAATTGTTTGCCTGGATTTTCCCGGCGCAGCCGGTACAGCAAGCCGATTTCCGTTCCCACGATGAAAGTCCCGGCAGTTTCGGCCCGGGCATAACGTAGCATTTGGGACGTCGAGAGCACCGCGTCCGCCCGGTCACACACCTCCGGGCGGCATTCGGGATGCGCCATGAATTTCGCCTCCGGATAGAGACGGGCGGCGTCTGTCACCGCGCGCAGCGTGATGTTATTGTGCACGCAGCAACTCCCGGGCCAGGGGATAATCCGCTTGGCGGTATGCCGGGCCACCCAGTGCGCCAGGTTCTTGTCCGGCGCGAAAATAACTTCGGATTGCGGCAGGCTGTTTACCACCGGCAGGGCGTTGGCCGAGGTGCAGCAGACGTCCGCCAGGGCTTTAACCTCGGCCGTGGAATTGACGTACACCACCACGGCCGCGTCCGGGTGCTCGGCCCGGGCGCGGGCCAGGTCCTCGGCGGAGATGGTGTCCGCCAGCGGACAGCCGGCTTCGGGCACGGGCAGCAGCACGGTTTTTTGCGGCGACAGGATCTTGGCGCTCTCGGCCATGAAACGCACGCCGGCAAAGGCGATCACCTCCGCGTCGGTTCGCGCGGCCGTGCGGGCCAGTTCCAGGGAATCGCCGGTATGGTCCGCCAGGGCCTGGATTTCATCCGGCTGATAATTGTGCGCCAGAATGACCGCCCGGCGGGCGGTTTTCAGGCGCGCGATACGCGATGCGAGCTGTTCGCCCGCAGGGGACTGAACAGGGGCAAAGGTCGTCATGCGGGCTTTCCTTTTCTCGCCAACGGCAGTTTCCGGTGCGGTTTAATGGCGGTTACGCGTATTTCCGTGATCCGGTTCTTTTTATCCACGAAAGCCACGCGGGGACGGAAGTCCGGCAATTCGGCGTCTTCCACGTCGGCGTAGGCGATGATGATCACACGGTCGTGCTTGGAAAATAAACGGGCCGCGGCGCCGTTGAGCTGGATCTGGCCCGAGTTCCGGCGGCCGGCGATCACGTAGGTCTCGATCCGGGCGCCATTGTCCAGGTTCAGCACGTGCACGCGCTCAAAGGGCAGCAGATCAACCGCCTCACACAGGGCGGAATCTATGGTGATGCTGCCCATGTAATGCAGCTGCGCCCCGGTCACCGTGGCGCGGTGTATTTTCGATTTCATCAAGCTGCGTTTCATGTTTTTCAACTCCCCGCCGGCACGCTGACCACGACATTGTCAATCAGCCGGACGCGGCCCAGCCGTACGGCCACGGCCACCAGCACGTTCCCGGTTAGAATATTCAAATCTTCCAGGGTCTCGGCGTTTTTCGCGGCAATGTATTCGATCTCGATCGCCGTCTCATTCCGCAGGCGTTTGCGCACGGCCTCGATTAAATCCTGGGGATTTCGTTCGCCCACCTGCAGCATGCCCTCGGCCAGTTTCAGGGCCTGGTAAATGCCCGGAGCGGCCAGGCGCTCCTCCTGGGAGAGGTACACGTTGCGGGTACTCTTGGCCAGGCCGTCCGTTTCCCGGACCGTGGGCAGCACCATCACCTCGCAGCCCAGATTAAGGTCCGCCACCAGGCGCCGCGCCACCAGGGTCTGCTGAAAGTCCTTTTGACCGAAATAGACTTGATGCGGCCGCGTTAGGCTTATCAGCTTGGTCACTACTGTGGCCACGCCGATAAAGTGCGTGGGCCGGGACAGTCCGCACAGGGTCTGCGTTAACCGGTCGCCGACCACCACCCGCGTGTCAAATCCTTCGGGATACAGTTCCTCCGCCGCGGGCGCGAAGAGCGCGTCGGCTTTCTCCGCGGTGAGCAAGCGGTGATCGCGTTTAAAATCCCGGGGATACTCGCCAAAATCCTCGCCCGCCCCGAACTGCAAAGGGTTCACGAACAATGACACGATTACGCGGTCACAGGATTTGCGCGCTTCCCGGATCAGGGACAGGTGCCCTTCATGCAGGGCGCCCATGGTTGGAACCAGGGCGACGGTTTTGCCGTTACGTCGCCAGCGCTCGACCGTAAGTCGCATTTCCTTCAGCGTGGTGATCACCTTGGCCCCACGGACGCGCCGGGCCTTGGAGGCCTCTGCCCCGCTCTGATGGGAGGTGGCTTCAACCGTCATGTTGCTTATCCTTTTTGGCTGGGAACCGGCCGCTCTGCACATCCTGATCAAAGGCCTTCATCGCTTCGGCCGCCGCCTGCCCAAGCTCCGCGTACCGTTTGGCAAAGGGCGGGGTGAAATCTCCGAAGAGTCCCAGAATATCGTGGGTCACCAGGACTTGCCCGTCGCAGTCCGGTCCGGCGCCGCACCCGATAGTGGGAATGGACAAGGCGGCCGTCACTTGGGCCGCGGCCCGGGCCGGCACTTTTTCCAGGACCACGGCAAACACGCCGGCGGCTTCCAGCGCCCGCGCGTCGGCCAAAAGTTGCCGCTCGCCGGCTTCGTCTGTCGCCTGGGTCTGGTACCCGCCCAATTGGTGCACGGCCTGCGGGGTCAACCCCACATGGCCCATGACCGGGATATCCGCGCGGATAATCGCCGCCACGGTATCCGCCATGTCTTCCCCGCCTTCCAGTTTCACGCCCTGGGCGCCGCCGGTTTGCACCAGGCGTCCGGCGTTACGCACCGCTTCTTCCCGGGATATCTGGTAGGATAAAAACGGCAGGTCCGCGATTACCAGGCATTGGGGCGCGCCCCGGACCACGGCGGCCGTGTGCCGCAGCATGTCCTCCATGGTTACCGGCAGCGTACTGGAATGGCCGAGCATGACCTGCCCCAGCGAATCCCCCACCAGGATCACGGGAATCCCGGCCTTCGCCACCCATTGGGCCAGCGAATAATCGTAGGCCGTGAGCATGCTGAAACGTTCGCGCTTGGCCTTCCATTCCGCCAAATGACGCACAGTGATCGACATGGCTTACCCCTGGAACCCCGCGGGATTGTAGTACTGGGTGCCCTTGCCCATGGTGCGGATTTGCTTCACCAGGTCATTCAGGTCCTGGCGGCTTTTGACGAAGTCAATGTCATTGGTATTCACCACCAGGAGGGGCGTTTCCTGATAATGGAAAAAATAATGGTTGTACGCCTGGTTGAGCCGCTCCAGGTATTCCCGCTGCAGGTTTTTTTCGAACACGCGGCCGCGCTGGGCCAGCCGCTGCACAAGAACGTCGGTGGAGGCCTGCAGGTAGATCACCAGGTCGGGTTTTAAAAACTGGCCGTGCAGCAGGTTGCAGAGCCGCTCGTAGAGGTTCAGCTCGTTTTCCTCCAGGGTCAGGTAGGCAAAAATCCGGTCCTTGGTAAACAAATAGTCGCACACCACGTTGCGCTGGAACAGGTCGCCCTGGGCCAGTTCCTGCTGCTGGCGGTAGCGGCTCAGCAAAAAGAAAATCTGCGTCTGAAAGGCGTACCCGCGCTGGTCTTTGTAAAATTTTTCCAGGAAGGGATTTTCTTCCGCGGCCTCCAGCACCAGCCGGGAATTCATCTCCTGGCCCAGGCTTTCGCACAGACTGGTCTTGCCCACGCCCAGGACGCCTTCCACCACAATGTAACGATTTGCTTCCACCACGCGTTACTCCTCGCTTCCCGTTGCCCAGTCCGGACCGGCCACACGCTTTACGTTCCGCGCGTCCACCCGGGCCGCCAATTCCGCCACGGTTGCTCCCAGGAGCGGATGCCGCAGGTCCGGTGCCAGTTCCGTCAGGGGCAGCAACACGAACGCCCGTTTTGCCAGGCGGGGATGGGGCACTTCCAGCCCCGGTTCCCTGATGATCTGATCGTCAAAAAAGAACAAGTCCACATCCAGCGGCCGGGGGGCGTTCTTCGCTTCTTCCCGCTTCCGGCCGGCCCGTTGTTCCCAGGCCTGTCCGGCCTCCAGCACTGCCCGGGCCGTGGCGCCCGTTTCCACCCAAACCGCGCTGTTGAAATAATCCGGCTGGGGTTCGCCGCCGCAGGGAGGTGATATATATAATGAAGCTATCCCGCGTACGCGCCAGCCGGCCTGGCCGCGCAGGGCCTGGACCGCGTGGCGCAATTGCCCGCGGGGATCCTGCAAATTGCTCCCCAGTCCCAAATACACCTGGTGCATATCGGTTCTTCGCTAAATCACTTTTTGCAGGCGCTGTACTGCTTCCTGCAGGCGCGCTTCGGGCGAGGTCAGGGAAAAACGGATAAACCCTTCTCCCGAGGCGCCGAATCCCACGCCCGGCGTGGCCACCACCCCGGCCTCTTCCAAGAGCCGCGTGGCGAATCCCGCGGAATCATATCCTTTGGGCACCGGGCACCAAATATAAAACGTGGCGCGCGGCGCGGTCACATCGAACCCGGCCTTTTGGAGACCCGTCACAAATAAGTCCCGCCGCTTCCGGTACACCTCCACCAAGGCCGGAATAATCGCGTCCGCCTGTTCCAGCGCGGTCAGGCCGGCCACCTGCACGGCGGAAACGGTGCCGGAATCCAGGTTGCCCTTGATCTGGGCCAACGCGCTGATCAGCGCCTGGCCACCTGCGGCAAATCCCAACCGCCAGCCGGCCATGGAAAACGTCTTGGAAAAACTGTGAAACTCGATGGCCACGTCCTGGGCTCCGGGTATCTGGAGCACCGAAGGCGGCGGTGTCCCTTCATAGTATATTTCCGAGTAAGCCATGTCATACACCAGCACCACCTCGTGCTGCCTGCACCACGCGACCGTGTCGCGCAGGAAATTAAGGTCCGCCCCGGCGGCCGTGGGATTGTTCGGATAGTTTAAAAATAGCAGCTTGGCCCGCCGCACCACGTCTGTGGGCAAGGCCGCCAGGTCCGGCAGAAAGCCGTTCTGCTTCAGCAGCGGCACGTAGACCGGCTCGGCCCCCGCAAACACCGTACCGGAATAATAGACCGGATAACCCGGTTCCGGCACCAGCACCACGTCGCCCGGATTAACAAAAGCCAGGGGCGCGTGGCCAATGCCCTCCTTGGTGCCGATGAGGGTCAGCACCTCCTGCTGGGGATCCAGCTTTACGCCAAAGCGTTGGTTGAACCAGCCGGCCACAGCCTCCCGGAAATCCCGTCGTCCCCGTCCCAGGGGATACTGATGGTTCTCCGGATCCTCGCAGGCCGCCAGCAGTGCATCCAGGATCGAACGGGGCGTGGGCAGATCCGGGTCACCGACCCCCAGGTCGATAACATCCACTCCGCGCTCCAGCGCGGCCCGCTTCTTTTTGTCGATCTCGACAAAGAGATAGGGCGGCAGCGCCTGAATTCGTTTAGACGGCGTAATGACCATTAACGGTCTGCGTCAGTCCCGGGCGTTTCCCGCAGGTCGTCCTCGCCATGATCCGAGATTTCCCAGGACGTGGGCCGGGCTGATTTCCAGGCCGGGTAATGCTTCTCCATCCACTCGGTCCCCGCCTCTTTCAGGGTCAGGGAGGACCCGGCCACTAATTTCCCGGTCTTGACCAGGTTTTCGGTTTGCAACCACTTGTGGTTAAGAATTTCCTGATAAATTTCCCGGGCCTCGGGTTCGGGGATGACTTTCCCCGTAATTTTTTTCAGCTTTTGCGTGTACTGCCCGTCCTTAATCGGTTCGATCACGGCCTGCCAGACGTTGTTGCGCGTCAATTCCACATCCACGATGCCATACCCCAGCATGGTGATGCCCTTGCGATCCAGTTTGATAGCGCTCATTGTCCTTCACTCCCCTGTCTGCACCCGGCGGAGCAGGCGCAAATAAATCATAGAATACCAAAAATACCGGCTGTTCTCTATTTTTTTTATGATTTTCGGCCAAGGTCGTTCAGCCCCAGCACGTCCGCCATGTGGTAGAACCCGGCCGGCCGGGCCTGGACCCAGGCCACGGCCCGGGCCGCGCCGCGGGCAAAGGTGTCCCGGGTGTGGGCCTGGTGCCGCAATTCCAACCGCTCGCCTTCGCCGGCGAACAGGACCAGATGATCCCCGGTAATGTCTCCGGCCCGGATGGCGTGCACGCCGACCTCCCCCGCGGGCCGGGCGCCAAGCATTCCCTGGCGTCCATGTTTGGCGCTGGTCTTGTCATTCAGACCCTTGCCCTGGCAAATCGCCTCGAGCAGCGTGAGGGCCGTGCCCGAGGGCGCGTCCTTCTTCTGGTTGTGATGGCTCTCAATGATCTCGGCGTCATAGGCCTCACCCAGCACTGTTGCGGCCTGGCGCGCCAGGGCCCACAGCAGGTTGATGCCCGTGGAATAATTGGTCGCGTAAACAACACCGATCCGCTCCGCGGCTTGGCGCAATCCGGCCAGCTGCTGTTCGGAAAGACCCGTGGTGCCGATCACCAGCGCGCATCCGGCTTCAGCCGCCTGGGCAGCCAAAGCCGCGGTGGCTTCGGGCGTGGTAAAATCGATGACCACCTGGCAGGCCTTAAGGTCCGCCTGGCCCGCTTCACGGATCTGCACGCCCAGGGTCGCCTGCCCGGATACCGTGCCCGCATCCTGCCCCACGGCCGGGTTGCCCTTTACGTCCCAGGCCGCGGCCAGGGTCAACTGGGGATGGCTGGCCACTGCCCGGACCAGTGCTTGTCCCATTGTTCCGGCC
>JAUXBQ010000006.1 GCA_030619365.1 candidate division FCPU426 bacterium
CTGGTGTATGCGAAAAAGGACTGGGCTGCGACGCTCCGCTTCATGCGCGAGTTGCGGGCGTTTCGTCACGACCTGGCCCTGGCCCTGCACGCGTCATTCCGCACCGCGCTCCTGGCACGCGCCACGGGCTGCGCGCGCCGCGTGGTTCACAATCACAGCGGCCGGGATTATTTTGCCACCATCCCCATCCTGGCTAAAAAAGAATCCAAGTCCGCCATCGCGCGGGACCTGGACGCGGTCCGGGCCCTGGGCGTGCCGGACGCGGGCGAGCATCTGGAATTTCCCCTGAAAAAATCAGACCAAGAATTGGTCCGCGATTTCCTGGCTGAACACGGACTGGACCCTGTTCGGCCGATTTGGGTCCTGGCGCCGGGCGCGGGCAAACTTCGTAAACAATGGCCCGCCCAGCCGGCTGCGGCTTTCCTGGACCGGATTGCCGGGAAACTGGCGGGGAACTGGATCGTGCTGGCCGGGCCCGCGGACGAGGAACTGGCGGACATGATTCATAAAACCGCCCAGGTCCGGGCCCCGATATTCCGGCAGGGCATTGGGCGGGCGGGCGCGTTGCTGGCCCTGGCCCAGGGTGTGGTCACCGCGGATTCCGGACCCAAGCACGTGGCCGTAGCCGTGGGCGCCAAGACCCTTACGTTATGGACCGATGAACCTGAGGCGGAGTGGCATCCGTACGATCTAAATCAACACGCGCTTATTCGCTCCCGCACAGGTGTGGTGGCTGACCTGTCGCCCGCGGACGTGGCCGCGGCGGCCATCAAACACTTTCGGTCTTCGTAATCGTTGTCATTGCGAGGAGCGAAGCGACGCGGCAATCTCCTTGAGGGCCGGGGGAAAGGTTTATTGGAGATTGCTTCGGCAAAGAACGCCTCGCAATGACAAATTAAAAGATTAAAGAGGTCTGCATGCCCAAAGGCCACATCATCAAAGTCCCCAAGCTGATGCGAGGAAGGTCCCTGGTTGCCGCGCCCGGTTTGCTCAGCGCGCTGCTCTTGGCCCTGGTGCTGGCGCAATGGGCCTGGCTCCGGCTGGACGCGCGGCCGCTGGCCTGGGACGAGTCCATTCACTACATGGGGGCCATGGGATATTACCGGCTGCTGCTCCAGGGCGGATGGGATCTTTTCAGCCGGATCCTCTTCCACTCGGATTTTTACCCGCCCCTGACCGAATTGACCACTGGCCTGGTGTTTCTGGTAACCAAAGCCTCCCCGGACATTGCCGCGTTTCTCAATGTTTTTTACCTGGCCGGAACCATAGTTTTTTTATGGCTGGCCGGCCGGCGCCTGGCCCTGGAAACCAGCAGCCTGCTGGCCGGGTACCTCGTGGCCGCGGCCGCCCTGGTGAGCATTCAGTCCAAAGTATTCATGCTGGACATCCCGCTTATGTTTTGGGTTACCCTGGGATTTTATGTCTGCCTGGCTTCCGACCAATTCACCCGGCGCCGCTGGGTGGCGCTTTACGGTCTGGTTCTGGGTCTGGCCTTGCTGACCAAGTGGAGCGCACTTTTCTTTCTCGTGCCCCCGCCGCTGTGGCTGGCAATCAGCGCTTCGTTCCGTAAGGATAAGCCCCTGACCCGCTGGCTGCACGTGCTGCTGGCTTTCGGACTGGCAGCCGTCATTGCCGGGCCCTGGTACCTGGTGCATTTGGCCAAACTGCTCAAGAATACCTCCGGGTACTTCCATGCCCGAGGCGTGCTGGAAAACGACCCGTCCTTGCTCTCGCCCGCGGCCTGGTTTTATTACGCGGGCAGCTTGTTCCGTCAGTTCTCCTGGCCCCTGGGCCTGCTGGTGGCGGGCGGTCTGGGCCTGACCCTGTTGCGCAGATGGCGCTTAAGCCTCTGGGGCATGTGGCTGGTTGCCCCGTACCTGATTCTCATGCTGATCCGCAACAAGGATCATCGGTACACTTTGCCGATTCTGCCCATCATTTGCCTGGCCAGCCTGGTGTGGGTCCAGGATTTGAAAGCGCCGCTTAGGCAGCGGCTGGTCCTGGGCCTGGTGGTGGCCGCGTTGCTGCAGATGGGTTACGTGCACCTGGGCGAGCAGGCGGGCGGTCTGCACCGCCTGCTGAACCACAAAATTTTAGGCGCTCCCCTGATCGAATCGCGCGCCCCGGATACCCGGGAATGGCCGCTCGGCGCGATCCTGGCGGACGTGGCCGAACTCGGCAAGCCGCTCGGACGCAAGCCGCAGTTGCGGATAATCGCCGACGACTCGGCTTTTACCCGAGTGACGTTCGTGGTGGAACAAACCCGGCGTCCGCCGGACGTGCAATTATCCGGCGCGACCAACTGGCCCGCGTTTACGGATTTCGCGGTGACGAAGACCGGCAGCCTGGGCCTGGACTTTGCAGTGGCCAAGCCCCGGGAAATAACCCAACAGCTCCTGGACGAAAAATCTCCGGTGGGGAAGCGCTTTGAACTCCTGCGGCGATACCCGCTGCCGGACAACAGCGAAGCCTTGCTGTTCGCGCGCCGCGAACGTCCTTTGCCCATACCGGCAATCTTGATCCGGGAGGCGTTTCGCCTGGGGCTTAAGCAATTGCTCTCCGGGTACATCCGGGGGGCGGAATCGCTGTCCGTGGAAATCGAGACCGGTTCGGACCGGGAAACCCAGTTGGGACACATTAGCACCATCCGTGTGCGGGCAACCAACGGGCTAGTTGGGGATTTTCAGCACAAACCCCTGGGCGTGTCTTTCGAAATTTTAGATCTGCAGATTTCGGATCTCCTACTCGACCTGACAACTTTATGGCAAGGGGAAGTTATCCCGTATTATATCGGCGGCCTGCAGGTTAACCAATTGGAACTCTCCGACCAAAAGGTCAATCGCTCGCTGGCTCAAGCCAAAGACGACGTTCAACACCTTCGCCTGGAATTCGGTTTCGAGTTCCTGTGCGCGCGCTGGCTGGGCCAGGTGCCGGCGGAAGTCTGCGCGAGGCTGGAGGTTTACCCTGACCCGCACGCTACCGGATCGGACAACCTCCGGTTTCGTATCCTCCAATTGCGCGTGGCCTGGGTCCGGCTGCCCGGCTGGGTGGTCCAGCCCTTGCTCACGGATTTCAATCCTTTGTTCAAATTGGCCGGATTTCCGGGGCAGGTGAAACTGGGGACTTTGCGGCTATTACCCGGGAGACTTGAACTGGGAGTTCAGGGGAAAGAACACGACTCGCCTGGTCAGTAACTTTAATGAAATTTTTTAAGATTCAGAGGTGAAGCCGGGGGAGAGGCACCTGCCCCGCGCCACACCATTTAACTCTTTTGTTTTGGATTGAATTATGCTATGTTTCCTGCCTGAAAATAGGGGTACAATAACGGTTCCATGAACCTGCCCATTTTGATGTACCATAAATTGCAAACCGCGCCCTCCCATGATGACCTGGCTGTGTGCGCGGACGCGTTTCAGGCCCAGGTAAAGTGGCTTAAAAAAAACGGGTACCAAACCTTGGACCTGGCCTATATGGCCGGAATTTTGCAAACACAGAGGACGTTGCCCCGAAAACCGGTGGTCATCACCTTTGACGATGCCTATCAATCCGTGCTGGATTTGGGCCGCCCCATCCTGGAGGCCGCGGGATTCACAGCCACGGTGTTCACCGTATCAGAGCAACTGGGCACCACGAATTACTGGGACCAAGGCAAGCCCGTGGAACAAGCCGCATGCCTTTCCGGGAAAGCGCTTTGCGACCTGGCCGGCGCTGGCTGGGAAATCGGCGCGCACGGCGCCACGCATGCCAACCTGACCACCGTGTCAGGCGAGGACTTGGTCAGGGAAACAACCGGAGCGCGGGAAACGCTCTCCGCTCTGATAAAGCATCCGGTTCTGACGTTCGCCTATCCCTATGGCGCCTGGAACCCCGTGGCGCGCGAGGCGGTCCGGCAGGCCGGATACCTGGCAGGCTGCGCCATTTCACCCGGGACACCCTCGGTGACCACGGACCTGCTGGCCCTGCGCCGGGTTTATGTCAAACCCTCGGATTCGCTGAACGCGTTTAAACGTAAGATATCCAGTTGGTACCTGGCCTATCGAGCCTGGAGGAAACGATGAACCAAACCTATCGTCCGGTGGCCGTGCCTGCCGAACGGTTTTCCCGCTGGTCCCTGGCCGTGTTCGCCTTGGCGGCCGTGGCCAGCATTGCCCTGCAGAATTTCATCTTTCTCGCCATCGCGGCCTGGGTCATCAGCATGGGCGCGCGACGCGCCTGGAAAATCACGTCCACGCCACTCAATTGGCCATTGTTGTTGCTGGCCGCGGCCCTGGTGCTCTCCTCGCTCCTGTTCGGGCGGCTAAATCCCAGCCTCTTCGGCCTGCGCAAGGCCGGCCTCATGGCCATCTTCTTTCTGACCGCGGCATTGGTCCAGCACCCGCTTAAAGCCGAGAGGCTCGTTAATTACTTTCTGATCGGCGCTACCTTTTGCGCGGCCTGGTCGATTATCATGCATGCGCTGGGCGAGGACGGCGGCCGGGTTCGGTCCTTTTCCGGCGACTACATGGCGGCCGGCGGCATGTACATGATGGCCTTGGTCCTGGCCATGTCCCGTTTCATGTATCAGGAGGCCAGGCCGCAATGGACCTGGCTGGCCTGCGCGCTCATTATCGGCACGGCCTTGCTCCTGACGTACACCCGCTCCTCCTGGATCGGCGCGGCCGCGGCCTTGCTGGTTTTGGGCTTTCTGCGGGACTGGCGGCTGCCCGTGATTTTGGTGGCTATGGCCGTGGTGGCGTTGCTGGTGTTTCCCAAAAACCCGGTATCCCAGCGGGTCTTCAGCCTGACCTCCAAGTACCATTCCAGCAACGTGGAGCGCCGTTACATGTGGGTTTCAGGACTTAAATTGATCGCCGAGCGTCCGCTGCGGGGTTACGGGATCGATAATCTCTCCGAAGTCTACGGCCGGGTGGCGCACCCCCAGGCGCTGGAACAAAGGCCGCCTCACGTGCACAACACGGTCATGCAGTTGGCAATCAACGGCGGCCTGGTGGCCGTGGGCGCATATATTTGGTGGATCGTGGTGGTGTTGATCTTTGGCTTCCGCGCTTGGAAGCGAAATCGGGCACGGGCCCCGGCGCGCGCGGGCACAGCGCTGGGGCTGACCCTGGCCTTTCTCGCTTTCGCGGTCAACGGCCTGTTTGAATTCAACTTCGGGACTTCCCAGGTCATTTCCATCGCATATTTTCTGCTGGGCCTGCTGCCCACCTACGCCACAATCGCGCCCGAGGGGCCGGTGTGGACCCTGCCCGAGAATCCCCGCTTGCTGTTTCTCCGTCCCCGGTTCCGCGGTGACGTACTCATGGCTTCCAGCCTTCCGCAGCTTATCCGGCGCGATTATCCCCAGGCCCGGGTGGATCTCCTGACCGAGCCGGCCAGCGTGGGCGCGGCCGGCGGCAACGCTGGCTGGAACCGCGTATTCTCCCTGCCACGCCAGGACCTTTGGGCGTGGTGGCGGATTCTGCGACAGGTCCGGCGCAATGACTACGACGTGGTATGCGACCTCTTCGGCAATCCCCGCACCACCATCATGGCTTTCCTCTCCGGCGCGCGTTTCCGTATGGGCCCGCAGGTCACGGGCTGGGGGCCGCTGTTTGATTACCGCACCCAGCCGGACCAGCCGGGCACCCGGCCGGCCTGGGAATCCTACTTTGACATTCTGAGAAGTTTCGGTATGAAGCAACTTTCCCTGCGTCCCCGCTGGGAAGTGAGCCCGGAGGACGACCGGTGGGTCCGGTCGTTTTTAAAGGAGCGCGGCGTGCAACCCAACCGGCTGCTGGGGATTTTCCCGGGCGGCAGCCATCCGGCCAAGCGCTGGCCCCTGGAAAATTTTCTGGAAGTGACGCGGAAAGCCCACCGCAAGTTCGGGCTCAAGTCCATGTTCGTATTCGGGCCCCTGGAAAAAGACCTTAAACTGGATTACATGCACCAAGCCGGCAAGCTGACCCTGAGCGTGGAGGGACTGCCTCCCGGACGCCTGGCCGCCCTGTGGTCACACTGCCAACTGGTGCTGTCCAACGACGCCTTTCCCATGCACCTGGGACCGGCCGTGGGAACGCCCACCATCGGATTGTTCGGTCCGGGCAATCCGGACGTCTGGTTCGCCTACTCGCCGAAAAACGGGCACCGGGCCGTGCATATCAAGCCGGATTGCTGGCCCTGCAACCAGGAGCAGTGCGATACCATGCAATGCTGGGAGAACCTGAAACCACGGATGGTGCTGGACCTTATAGCCGAGACGCTGCAGAGCCGGGGGAAAAAGCTCGCCAAGCAAGACCTGGCGCCCAAAAAAAGCCGGGCCCGGCCAGCCGCGCGTTCCCGGGCCAAGGCAGGGAAAAAAGGGCATGGGCGCTGACCAATCCGTTCGCAATATCCTGGTCGTGAAACTTAGAACTCTGGGCGACGTGCTTACCACGTTCCCCCTGCTGCGCGCGCTCAAAGCACGCCATCCGGCCGCGCGCCTGACGTTTATCGCGGACGCAGACTACCGCGATCTCCTGGAACCCAATCCCCGCGTGGACGCGTTCTGGCCCCATCCGGTGCAAACGCTGCGGAGCCAGGGCGCGGGTTATGCCTTGAAGCAGCACTTGGGCATGATCCGGGAAATCCGCCGGAAATCCTTTGACCTGTATATCGATCTTTACGGCAGCCTGCGCACCGCGCTCTGGGGTTTTATGGCCGGCATACCCCGGCGCCTGGGATTCGACCTCCGCGGCCGCAGGCATTTTTACACACAGCGCATCCGTGCCGCGCACCGCTACGTGGTTGACCTGAATCTGCAATTCGCGCAGGCCCTCGGCGGGGCGGGCGGAAGCAATGCCATGGAATTTTTTGTCACGCCCGAGGACGAGACCCGGGCCCGGGCGGCTCTGCAACAGCAGGGCTGGGAGCCCGGTCGTCCTTTCCTGACGGTTTCGCCGGGCGGCGGCTGGCCGCTCAAGCAGTGGGGAGCCGGACGGTTCGGCCGGGTGGCGGGCGCCATCGCCAGAACACGGCAGGCGCAGGTGGTCATTACCGGCTCCCAGGCCGAGGGTCCGCTCATGGAGCAATGTGCGACAGAACTCAAAACACCGGTGATCAAGCTGCCCGGCTTGCCACTGCGGCAGGTGGCGTCCGTGATCAAAGCCAGCCGTCTGTTTCTGGGCAATGACTCGGGTCCCAAGTATTTTGCCGAGGCCTTCGGCGTTCCCACCCTGATTTGTTACGGACCTACGGATTTTTTAAACAACAATCCTCAAACACCCCGAAACCGCGCGCTGTATCACGACGCGGAGTGCCGGCCCTGCCATTCCGAACATTGTAGCCAGGCGCGCCGGGTGTGCCTGGATGACTTGACCGAGCGGGAAGTCCAGGAAGCGGCCCTGGCGCTCTGGGACGCGCGGTGAACGTAAGACAATCGTTTCCTGGCTTGCACGCGGGCCGCATGTAGGCTAAAATTGTAGTCAGTCGGACTTGTCGGACATGTCAGACCGGTCAGACCTGTCAAATTCAAAAGCTTTAAGACTGAGGCCCTACATGTGGATCTGTCCTAGCTGCGGCCAGCCCGGCGATGACCAGGACCGCCAGTGCGAGATGTGCGGACATGTCCGCAAAAAATCCGGCACGGCCAAGAAAGTCAAAACCGTCCAATCGGTCAAGCCCGTAAAATCGGACTTGTCAGACCAGTCGGACAGGTCGGACGCGTCAAATAAGTCCGACAGGTCCGAACGGTCCGACCCGTCCGACAACTCAACCCAGACCCAAACCCAGGCCAGCCGGACGTTTCAGTTCGAGGCGAAAACCACCCCACCGAAAAAAAAGGAAACCGTTCCGCCTCCGCCCGAAGCGGAAGAACCTGCGCCGCCGGTTGCAACCAAACACATCCCGGATTACATACCCGAAATCACGCCCGAACCTGAACCCGTCCCCGAGGAATCCGAAAAAGCGCCGCCCCCGGAGCGCCCGTTTATCGTCATCCTGAAAAGACTGTCCCAGCAGCCCCGCCACTGGGTCATACTGGGCGCCCTGCTGATCGCTTTTATGTTCATTCCCTATGGCGTGCGGCAGGTCATCGAGCTGGGCTCGCAGCCGAATTACGAAATTAACAAAAACAAGGTCGAGTCCGAGTTGCAGGAAAAATTTGACCTCATGATCGAAGATACCCTGGCCGACAAACTGGAATGGGCCAGGCTGGTTCTGCGCAACCGCGTCCCCACCCGGTTCCCGGAGGAACTGACCATGGAGGTGGACAAGCAAAGCGCGGAAGTGAAATACGACAACGAGGATAAATCCTCCGCCTATTATTCCTTGTTGGTCAGTTATCATTTCGAGGATGATCATCAGAAAACGTTTCGCTGGTACCCGGTGACATTTTTCTTTGAGATTCGCTCCCAGGCCTGGACCCTGATCGGGGACCGCTGGGTGCGGGAGAGCGAGATTATTTTTGAATAAATAAATAATAATCATTCCTACTAAACAACTTGACAGGAAGCAGGGGATTTGCTACATTCCACGTAACCGTGTGACTGGCGAAGGTGGATTAAACCACCGGGGAGCACGGCCGCATAGCGGAGGAAAGCCGAACGCCTGGGCTACCGCTCACATTTGAGCGAGAGTCCGGGCTTTTTTTTAGCCAGGAATCCCGCGAAAAGGGGGAGGATGGCAATGGCGAAGAAAAAGGAAGCATTTAAAAGAGGACGTTGGTTTGTGAAAATCGACGTCCAGGATTTTATCTACCGCAACTACACGCCCTACGAAGAAGGACCGGAATTCTTGAAACCGGCCAGCCCGCGCACGCGGGCGCTCTGGAAAAAGGCTGAGGCCTTAATGAAGGCCGAACAGGCCAAGGGCGGAGTCTTGGACATCGACGTCAACACTCCCGGCGGGATCACCACCCACGCACCCGGTTATATCGACAAAAAAAATGAATTGATCCAGGGCCTGCAAACCAATAAGCCTCTGCGCCGCGCGGTGAAACCGGTGGGCGGTGTCCGCCTGGTGGAAAAAGCCTGCCAGGCACGCGGCTACCAACTGAATCCCAAGGTGGTGGAGATTTACACCAAGTACCGCAAGTCACACAACGACGCGGTATTTTCCATTTATACCGAGGAGATGAAACGCCTGCGCCGCCTCAGCATCATCTCCGGGCTGCCGGACAATTACGCCCGGGGCCGGATTATCGGCGACTACCGGCGTTTGGCCCTTTACGGCGCTGACCGGCTCATTGAGGAGAAAAAAGCGGACCAGGCCAGGATCGGCGGCACCATGGATTTCAAGACCATCCGCCTGCGCGAGGAAGTGGCCAGCCAACTCCAGGCCCTCCGGGAAATTATCGTGCTGGGGAAGCAGTATGGATTCGATGTAAAGCGGCCCGCCCGGAACTCCCGAGAGGCCATACAGTGGACCTACCTGGCCTACTTGGCCGCGGCCAAGGAGTCAGACGGCGCGGCCATGTCCATCGGGCATCTGTCCGCTTTTTTTGATATTTACTTAACCCGTGACTTTAAATCCGGTGCCCTGACCGAATCCGAGGCTCAGGAACTGATCGATGGTTTTACCATCAAGCTGCGGATGATCCGCCAACTGCGCGCGCCCGAGTACGACGAACTCTTCGCCGGGGACCCGATCTGGGTTACCCTGGCGCTGGGTGGCATGGGCAGTGACGGGCGCACCAAGGTCACCAAGACCGATTTCCGTTTTCTCCAGAGTCTGCGCAACCTGGGGCCGGCGCCGGAACCCAACCTGACGGTTTTGTACTCACTCCAGCTGCCGGAAGCCTGGAAGACTTTTGTCTCGGAAATGTCCATTAAGACCAGTTCGCTGCAATTCGAGAACGACGATATCATGCGGCCCATTGCCGGGGACGACTACGGCATTTCCTGTTGCGTCTCCCTGCTGAAAGCGGGCAGCCAGATACAGTATTTCGGAGCGCGCTGCAACCTGGGCAAGGCTCTGCTGTTGGCCTTGAACGAGGGCCGGGACGAAATTTACGGCGAAAAGGTGATCCCCAACGTGGCTCCGCTCAAGGGCAAGTACCTCAATTACGACCAGGTGCATGAGAACTTTGTGCGGGTTCTGTCCTGGTTGGCCGAGCAGTACGTCAACATCATGAACGTCATTCACTCGTCCCATGACAAATATTACTACGAAAGCGCGCAGATGGCGTTTCTGGACACCGAGGTGGACCGGCTTATGGCCTTTGGCGTGGCCGGGCTCTCGGTAGTGGTGGACTCACTATGCGCCATTCGCTACGCCAAGGTCGAGACCATACGCAACCAGAAAGGTCTGACCAAGGATTTCAAGATCACGGGCGAGTACCCGGCTTTTGGCAATGACGACGAACGGGCGGATAATCGGGCCCGCGACCTCATCATCACGTTCATCACCGAGCTGCGCAAGCATCTCATTCACCGCCGCGCCAATCCCACACTCTCCATCCTGACCATCACCAGCAACGTGTTGTACGGCAAAAAAACCGGAGCCACGCCCGACGGCCGTAAAGCCGGCGAGCCGTTCGCGCCCGGCGCCAACCCCATGTACGGCCGTGAGAAAAACGGGGCTTTAGCCAGCTTGAATTCTATTTCCAAATTGCCGTATTACGCCGCCCAGGACGGGATATCCAACACCTTTTCCATTGTGCCCCAGGCCTTGGGGCGCGATCCGAAGATCCGTCGGGAAAACCTGGTCGGGATCCTGGACGGTTACTTCACCAAGGGCGGGCAGCACATTAATGTGAATGTTTTGGACCGGACCCTATTGCAGGATGCCATGCGCCACCCGGAAAATTACCCCCAGCTCACCATCCGGGTTTCGGGATACGCCGTGCACTTCACCCGGCTTTCGCGCGAGCACCAGGAGGAAATTTTAAAAAGAACCTTTCATGAAATGATGTAATTTCGTAGGGGCGCGGTTATCGCGCCCTTACCCTAGGACCGGACGACGGGTCTGACCCGTCGGACAGGTCAGACAGGTCAAAAACCATGAGGACCATCGTAGGCCGAGTGCATTCTGTCGAAACCCTGGGCACGCGGGACGGGCCGGGCTTGCGCTGCGTCTTTTTCCTGGCCGGCTGCAATTACCGCTGCCAGTTTTGCCAGAATTCGGACACCTGGACCCAGAGTGGTTCCTCGCGTTTGAACCTCAAGGATGCCCGCACGCGGTTGGAAAACCTGCTTCCGTATCTGCGCAAACGCGGTGGCGGGATAACAGTCTCCGGCGGTGAACCCACGCTCCAGGCCGGGTTTGTGATCGGTCTCTTCTAGCTGGCGCACCGCCTGTATCTCAATACCGCCCTGGACACCAACGGCAGTTGCTCGCCAAGCCAGGCCCGGCGCATTCTGGCGGAAACGGACATCGTGCTCCTGGACATCAAGGCCAGCGGGGAAAAAAACCATTGGAAACTTACGGGCCAGCCCCTGGCCCCGGTCCTGGCCTTTGGCCGGCTGGCAGCCCGGATCCCGGGCCGGCTATTGGTGCGGCGCGTGTTGCTGCCCGGGTTGAATGACTCCCGGGAGGAGATGGACCAACTGGCGGATTATCTCCTCGACCTGGACCATGTTCCGGAGATTGAACTCATCGCCTACCACACCTTGGGCGTGCATAAGTGGAAGGAACTGGGCATGCGCTACCCCTTGCGACAGCTGCGCCCGCCCAGTCCGGCCCAGTGGCGCCGGGTCGCGGACCGGCTGCGCCGGCGCGGTCTGAAGGTTTTTCCGGGGTGAGCCGGAGGTAGGGGAGCGGGCCTGAAAATCCTTTTATTCAACATACAAAAGGAATCCCCGTACGCAAGTGCGGGGTTACCTCTTGCCCTCTCCCTGGCAGGGAGAGGGATAAGGGTGAGGGTTACATGAAAACTCCGCACATCAGTGCGGAGATATTTATTAGGCAAAAAAAATATTAATTTTTCCTTGACATTGTTGCCGGAAATATACTATTCTTCTTATTCTATATTTTTCCTTTTCACACAACCTTTAATAATGTAAAGGTTTCCCCGATCTGTCCAGGGGCCAGAAGGAGACTGCATGCCCAAAGCTTTACTCAATCCCAGAAATCGCACGTTTTTCAGCAAGATTTCCGAAATTATGGATGTCCCCAATCTTATGGAGATTCAGAAAAAGTCTTACAATGATTTTCTCCAAAAGGACATCCGGCCCGAAGACCGCAAGAACCAAGGGCTGCAAGCAGTGCTGCAGAGCGTTTTTCCCATCTATGACTTCAATAACAACTCCAGCCTGGAATTCGCCGGCTTTACCTTCGGCGATCCGAAATACACCGAGGAAGAGTGCCGCGAACGGGACATGACCTATTCCGCGGCACTCAAGGTCACCCTCCGCCTGGTGGTCCGGGAGGAAGACCCGGAAACCAAGGTCAAGCGTATCAAGGACATCAAGGAGCAGGAGGTTTTCTTCTGCGAACTCCCGCTCATGACGACCAAGGGCACGTTTATCATCAACGGGGCCGAGCGCGTTATCGTCTCGCAGCTGCATCGTTCGCCCGGCGTCTCCTATGACGAGGACGAGACCAAGAGCGCCAGCGCGGGCAAGCGGTTCATGGTGGCCCGGATCATTCCGTACTGGGGGTCCTGGCTGGAACTGGAATTCGATAACAACGACCTGCTGTACTCCCGCATCGATCGCAAGCGGAAAATCCTGGTGACCACGATCCTGCGGGCCATTGGTTTTACCACGAACCAGAAAATCCTCTCGCTCTTTTACGAAACCGAGACCGTCCCGGTCAAGGAGCAGGCCATGGGCCGGATCGTCATGGAGAGCATCGTCGACGAGTCCACCGGCGAAATCATCGTCGAATGCAATACCCTGCTGACGCCGGAACTGGTGAAAACGCTGGAAGAGGCCAAGATCAAGAAAGTGCCGGTCGCGGTGACCGGCGTGGACGAAGCGTTCTCACTGCACAAGACCCTGGCCAAGGACAATACCCACTCCAAGAACGAGGCCCTCATCGAAATTTACCGAAAAATGCGCCCGGGCGACCCGCCCACCGTGGAAAGCGCCTCGGCCCTGCTGGACAGCCTGTTTTTCAATCCCAAGCGGTACAACCTGTCACGCGTTGGGCGCTACAAGCTGAATAAGCGCCTGGGCCTGCATATCCCCCTGGACCATTGCACCTTGAAAAAAGAGGACCTGGTGGAGATCATCCGGAAACTGATCACCATGAACAACCAGGAGGGCTCCAAGGACGACATCGATCATTTGGGCAACCGGCGCGTGCGGTCCTCGGGCGAGTTGCTGGAAAACCAGTTCCGGATCGGCCTGGCCCGTATCGAGCGCGCGGTCAAGGAACGGATGTCGATCCTGGAGATCGACACCTGCATGCCCAGTAATCTGATCAACGCCAAGCCCGTGGCCGCCGGGGTAAAAGAATTTTTCGGGTCCTCCCAGTTATCGCAGTTCATGGACCAGACCAACCCGCTGGCCGAACTCACGCACAAGCGCCGCCTCTCGGCCCTGGGCCCGGGCGGGCTCAACCGGGAACGCGCCGGTTTCGAGGTGCGCGATGTGCACCACACCCATTACGGTCGCATCTGCCCGATCGAGACGCCGGAAGGCCCGAATATCGGACTGATTTCCTCGCTGGCCACCTTCGCGCGCGTCAACGAGTTCGGGTTCGTCGAGACCCCCTACCGCAAAGTCGTGAACGGCAATGTCACCGACGAGATCCACTACCTGGTGGCGGACACGGAGGATGAATACGTCATTGCCCAGGCCAATGCGCCGGTGGATGAAAAGGGCAACCTGATCGGCCCGCTGATTTCCGTCCGCTTCAAGAGCGATTACCCCCTGGTAAACCCCAAGGACGTGCACTACATGGACGTCTCGCCCAAGCAGCTGGTTTCCGTGGCCACGGCCCTGATACCCTTTTTGGAGCACGATGACGCCAACCGCGCGCTCATGGGATCCAACATGCAGCGCCAGGCCGTACCCCTGCTGGTTACCGAGGCGCCGCTGGTCGGCACCGGCATGGAAGCCAAGGCCGCGTACGATTCCGGCGTCATGGTCACGGCCCGGCACGAGGGAACCGTGGAGCGCGTTTCCTCCGACAAAATCATCCTGTCCTGGGAAGACCGCAAGACCGGCAACATTCACGTGGATACCCATAACCTCCTAAAATACCAGCGCTCCAACCAGGACACCTGCGTGAACCAGAAAACCCTGGTCAAGCCCGGCCAGCACGTGCGCCGCGGGCAGGTGCTCGCCGACGGTCCGGCCACAAACGGCGGGGAACTCGCGCTGGGACAGAACGTGCTGGTGGCTTTCATGCCCTGGCAGGGCTATAACTTTGAGGACGCCATCATCGTTTCCGAGCGCCTTCTGAAGAAAGACCGCTTTACTTCGATCCACGTGGAGGAATTTGAACTGGAAGCCCGGGACACCAAGCTGGGCAAGGAAGAGATTACTCGCGACATTCCCAACGTCGGGGAAGAGGCGCTCAAGGATCTGGATGACAACGGCATCATCCGCATCGGCGCGGAAGTGGGCCCCGGCGACATTATGGTCGGCAAGGTCACACCCAAGGGCGAGACCGAACTGTCGCCCGAGGAAAAGCTGTTGCGGGCCATTTTCGGCGAGAAGTCCGGTGATGTCCGGGACGCCTCCCTGAAGGTCCCGCCCGGCGTAGAGGGCAAGGTCATCGAGGTCAAGGTATTCTCCCGGCGGGAGCGCGACGACAAGATGCGCTCCCGCGATATCGATCAGATCAAGAAGATCGAAAAAGAACGCATGCGGCGCGTGGCCCGCGTGGAAAAGCGCCTGGAGGAGGATATCGCGGAACAGGAGAAACGTCTGGCCGAAGTGAAGAAATCCGGCAAGGGCGACCTGGCCGCGGCCAAGGCCGAGACGGCCGCCCGGATCAAGAAGCTCAAGCAGATCGCCGAGGAAATCAAGCCCGAGATCAACGCCGAACACGAAAAAAAGATCATGAAGATCCGCAGGGGGGACGAACTGCCCCCGGGCGTGATCAAGCTGGTCAAGGTCAATATCGCCAAGAAACGGAAACTCTCGGTGGGCGACAAGATGGCCGGCCGTCACGGGAACAAGGGCGTGGTTTCCAGGATCGTGCCCGAGGAAGACATGCCGTACCTGGCGGATGGCACCCTGGTCGATATTATTCTCAATCCCCTGGGCGTACCTTCCCGTATGAACCTGGGCCAAATCCTGGAAACGCATCTGGGCTGGGCGGCCCACAAGCTGGAGCAGCACTTCGCGTCGCCGGTTTTTGACGGCGCCACCCAGGAACAGATCAAAGAAGTACTGCGGGAAGCCAAGCTGCCCGAGGGGGGTAAGACCACACTTTTTGACGGGCGCACCGGCAAGCCCTTTGACAACGAGATTACCGTGGGCTATATCTACATGCTTAAACTGGCCCACCTGGTGGATGACAAGATTCACGCCCGCTCCATCGGGCCCTACTCCCTGATCACCCAGCAGCCCCTGGGCGGCAAGGCCCAGTTCGGCGGGCAGCGGTTCGGGGAAATGGAAGTTTGGGCGCTTGAGGCTTACGGCGCGGCCGAAATTCTGCAGGAACTCCTGACCGTGAAATCCGACGACACCGCGGGCCGTACCAAGATTTACGAGGCCATTGTCAAGGGCAAGAACGCGCCGGAATCCTGCGTGCCCGAATCCTTCAACGTGCTGGTGAAGGAACTGCAAAGCCTGGGCCTGAATATTGAGCTGCTGCGCGGATACACTCCTGAAGCCGGTCCGGAGAATATTAAGGCCGAGAAAACCAGCAAATCCAACAAGCGCAAGGTTGTCAAGGAGGAAGCATGAGAGTTGAAGGCGGCTTTGGAGAAAAAATGACGCTGCTCCAGCGGGAGCGCGAAAAGGAACGCGAGTACCACGAATCCCGGGCAGCCGGCATGTTCAATGCCATCCGCATCTCCCTGGCTTCGCCGGAAGTCATTCGCGACTGGTCCCGGGGCGAGGTGAAAAAACCCGAGACCATCAATTACCGGACCTTTAAACCCGAACGCGACGGTTTGTTCTGCGAACGGATTTTCGGGCCGGTCAAAGACTGGGAGTGCTCCTGCGGCAAATACAAGCGCATTCGCTACAAGGGCGTGGTTTGCGACCGCTGCGGCGTGGAGATCACGCTGAGCAAGGTGCGGCGCGAACGCCTGGGACACATCGAACTGGTGGCGCCTGTTACGCATATCTGGTATTTCAAGGGCGTACCGTCCCGAATCGCGTACCTGCTCAATATCGCGGCCCGGGCCCTGGAAAAAGTCATCTATTATGAGAGCTACATCGTCACCGATCCCGGGGACACGCCCCTGGCCAAAAAGCAGATGCTTTCGGACGAGGATTACCGCGGGTTTCGCGAGCAGTATGGGAACGCCTTCAAGGCCAAGATGGGCGCCGAGGCTATCCGTGACCTGTTGCGCGAGATCGACCTGGAAGAGATGTCAACCAAGTTCCATCTGGACATGGAAACCAGCTCCATGCAGAAAAAGAAGGAGATCGTCAAACGCCTCAAGGTGGTGGAAGCCTTTCGCAAATCGGGCAACAAGCCCGAATGGATGGTGCTGGAAGTCATCCCGGTCATTCCGCCGGAACTCCGCCCGCTGGTGCCGCTGGACGGCGGCCGCTTCGCGACCTCGGACCTGAACGATCTTTACCGGCGCGTGATCAACCGGAACAACCGGCTCAAGAAACTGATAGACCTGAAAGCGCCGGACGTCATCATTCGCAACGAAAAGCGCATGCTCCAGGAGGCCGTGGACGCGCTCTTTGACAACGGCCGCCGCGGGCACGCGGTCAAGGGCCCGGGCAACCGCCCGCTCAAGTCCCTCTCGGACATGCTCAAAGGCAAGCAGGGGCGTTTCCGCCAGAATCTGCTGGGCAAGCGCGTGGATTATTCAGGCCGTTCCGTGATCGTGGTCGGGCCGGAGTTGAAGCTGTGGCAGTGCGGCCTGCCGAAGAAAATGGCCCTGGAACTCTTCAAGCCCTTCATCATCAAAAAACTGGAAGAGCGCGGTTACGTGCATACCATCAAGAGCGCCAAGAAGATGGTCGAACGGGTCAAGCCCGAGGTGTGGGACATCCTGGAGGAAGCGTTGGAAGACCATCCCGTCATGCTGAACCGCGCACCAACCCTGCACCGCCAGGGCATTCAGGCCTTCCTGCCCGTGCTGGTGGAAGGCAAAGCCATCCGGATTCACCCGCTGGTCTGCGCGGCCTTTAACGCGGACTTTGACGGAGACCAGATGGCGGTTCACGTGCCCCTGTCCTCCGAGGCCCAGCTGGAAGCCCGGGTGCTCATGCTCTCGACCAACAACATCCTCTCCACGGCCAGCGGCCGCCCAATCATCGTGCCGTCGCAGGACATCGTGCTGGGATGCTATTACCTTACCAAGGACATGGAAGGCGACCAGGGCGAGGGACAGGTGTACTCAAGCGCGGAAGAGGTCATGATCGCCCTGGAGGCGGGCACGGTGGCCACGCACGCCAAGATCAAGGTACGGATAGGCGGGCAGATTACGGAAATCACCGCCGGCCGGATCTTCTTCAACCAGGAAGTGGTTCCCGTGTCCCTGCGGTACGTGAACAAGCTAATGAATAAAAAAGAACTCACCAACTTGGTAGCCCAGTGCTATAAGAGCCTGGGGACCTACCAGACGGTGCTCATGCTGGATAAAATGAAGGAGGTCGGGTTTGAGTACGCCACCCAGGCCGGCATCACGGTGGGGATCGACGACATCCAGATCCCCGGCAACAAGACTGAAATGATCGACCAGGCCAAGAAGGAAGTGGCCTTCATCGAACGGCAGTACCAGCAGGGTGTTATCACCGACGGCGAGCGTTATAACAAGGTCATCGACATCTGGACGCACACCACGGACAACATCGCCGAGGTGATGATGGGAGGCCTTTCGCGCGACCGCCAGGGCTTCAATCCCATATACATGATGGCCGATTCCGGCGCCCGCGGCTCCAAGATGCAGATCCGCCAGCTGGCGGGCATGCGGGGCCTGATGGCCAAGCCGCAACAGAAGATCACCGGGCAGGTGGGTGAAATCATCGAATCGCCGATCATCGCCAATTTCCGGGAAGGGTTAACCGTGCTGGAGTACTTTATTTCCACGCACGGCGCGCGTAAGGGCCTGGCCGATACCGCGCTTAAGACCGCGGACGCCGGCTATCTGACCCGGCGCCTGGTGGACGTGGCCCAGGACGTCATTATTTCAGAGGACGATTGCGGCACCTTGAACGGCATATCCATCGGCGCCATCCGCGAAGGCTCGGAAGTCATCGAGCCCATGAAAGAGCGCATCCTGGGCCGGGTCGCCCTGGACAACGTGGTGGACCTGCTCTCGGACGAGGTGCTGGTGCGCAGCGGGCAGGAAATCGACGAGGAGATCGCCGAGAAAATCGAGAACGCGGTGGTGGAGCGTATCCGCATCCGCTCGGTCCTGACCTGCGAGAGCCGGCGGGGCGCGTGCGCCAAGTGCTACGGCCGCAACCTGGCCACCGGCTACACGGTTGAGGTCGGAGAAGCGGTCGGCATCATCGCGGCCCAATCCATCGGCGAGCCGGGCACGCAGCTCACTCTACGAACCTTCCATATCGGCGGTACGGCCAGCCGCGTGCTGGAAATCTCCAAAGTCGAAGTGAAGAACGACGGCATTATCCATTTCCACAACGCCCGCCTGATCAAGAATTCCGAGGGCAACCAGATCGTGCTGAACCGCAACGCCGAACTGGGTGTGTATGACGACAAGGGCGCGGAGCGCGAGCTTTACCCCCTGCCGTACGGCACGGTGCTCAAGGTCCAGGACGGGGACAAGGTGAAAAAGAACGACGTGGTGGCCCTCTGGGACTTGTACAACGTACCCATCTTCACCGAGCACAGCGGCAAAGTGGAATTTGAGGACATCGTCGAGGGCCGGACCATGAAGGAACAGACCGACGAGTCCACGGGCCTCATTGGACGTGTGATCATCGACCACCGGGAAGAGAGCATGCATCCCCAGATCGTGATAAGGGATGACAAGAAAAACGTGCTGGCCAATTATGCCATCCCGACCGGCGCGTATTTTACCGTGGACAACGGCGTACTCATCAAGGCCGGCGATGTACTGGCCAAGATCCCGCGTGAAATTTCCAAGACGCGCGACATCACCGGCGGTCTGCCGCGTGTGGCCGAGCTCTTCGAGGCCCGCAAGCCCAAGGGCGCCGCCATTATTAGTGAGATCGACGGCCTGGTGCATTTCGCGGGCATGCTGCGAGGCATGCGCAAACTCATGGTCAAGCACGAAACCGGCGTGGAGAAGGAATACCTGGTGCCCCAGGGCAAGCACCTGAATGTGCGGGACGGCGATCGGGTTCAGGCGGGCGAGCCCCTGACCGACGGTCCCATCAATCCCCACGACATTCTTGAAATCAAGGGCGAGAACGAGGTCCAGGAATACCTGGTGAACAAGGTCCAGGAAGTGTACCGCCTGCAGGGCGTGACCATCAATGACAAGCACATCGAGGTCATTGTCCGTCAGCTCCTGCGCAAGGTCATGATCGAGGACGCGGGTGACACGGGCCAACTGGTGGGCACGCAGGTATACCGCTTCGGGTTCCGGGACGAAAACGAACGGGTGTCGAAATCCGGCGGCCGGCCGGCCACCGCGCGTCCGATTCTGCTCGGCATTACCAAAGCCAGCCTGGGCACCGAGAGCTTCATCTCGGCGGCCAGCTTCCAGGAAACCACCCGGGTGCTCACCGAGGCGGCCATTGCCGGAAAAATCGATGAATTAAAGGGTTTGAAGGAAAATGTGATCATGGGCCACCTGATCTCCGCCGGCACGGGCATGGACCATCTCCAGGACCTGCGCGCAGAGCTGGAAGGGGAGAAGAAACCGGAAGAAACCGGGGCCGAGGAACTGGTAATCTCAAAAAATTGAAATAAATATTGACAGGATTCAGAAAATTGTCTATAATCCGGTCTCTTTTTATGAAATAGCAGTATATATATTAGGTAGTATACATAGGAGCATCCGTTCGTACTCGGGAGGCTAAGTTCAAGCCGCCGTTGTTCCCCCCTGCGGGGGACGGCGGGGTTATGAAGAAACCACGTTCCGTTCGGAGCGAAGGTCTTCCCACAGTACTATTGGCAAACGATTTCCCCGCGTGGGAATGGATTTGTCTTTAAAAAAAGACGGATGTTTCCGTCTTTTTTTATTTTTCAGCAAATTGCTCCAAGGCGGGCCGGTCGCGCTCCCTACGCAAAAAAAATATGGAGGCCAGGAATGCCGACCATTAACCAGTTAGTCAGGAAAGGGCGGGAGAAGGTACGCCACAAGACTACGTCCCCCGCGTTGAAGAGCTGCCCCCAAAAGCGCGGCGTCTGTGTTCGCGTGTACACGGTGACGCCCAAAAAGCCCAATTCCGCCCTGCGCAAGGTGGCGCGCGTGCGCATGTCCAACGGGCAGGAAGTTACGTGCTACATTCCGGGCGAAGGGCACAACCTGCAGGAACACTCGATTGTCATGATCCGCGGCGGACGCGTGAAGGATCTGCCCGGAGTGCGCTACCATATTATAAGGGGAACCCTGGACACGGCCGGCGTGCAGAACCGCAGGCAGAGCCGCTCCAAGTACGGTCTCAAGCGGCCGAAAAAAAGCTAGTGAAGGTCTAAGGAGGATTTGGGTATATGCCTCGCAGAAAAGAAATCTCCAAGCGTGAAATCAAACCGGATTACCGCTTCAACAGTCCGGTGGTCACGAAGTTCATTAACGCCCTTATGAAGGGCGGGAAGAAAAGCAATGCGGAGAAAATATTCTATGGCGCCTTGGCGATCATCAAGGCCAAGAACGGGGACCCTACCCTCAACACCTTTAAACAGGCCATGGAAAACGTCAAGCCCCAGCTGGAAGTGAAATCGCGGCGCGTGGGAGGCGCCAACTATCAGGTGCCCATCGAAGTCCGCAGCGAGCGCCAACTCTCACTCGCGATCCGCTGGATTCGCGACGCCGCGCGGGCACGCAAGGGCAAGAGTATGCAGGATCGCCTGGCGGCCGAGGTTTTGGAAGCGTCGGCCAATCAGGGCCCCGCAGTGAAGAAAAAGGAAGACACCCATCGCATGGCTGAGGCCAATAAAGCCTTCGCCCACTATAGGTGGTAAGTTCGATGTTCAGACTTAAAGTTCAAGGTTTGAAGTTCAAAGTTCAAAGCCAAAACAATTGAGGCAGGTTTAAAAAGCTCCGGGCGTTTTCGTCAAGACTTTGAACATGGAACGTTGAACGTTGAACATTGAACTTAATTATGGAGGGCAAGTCCGTTGGCGCAGCAATCGTGGGATCTGGCCAAAACCCGGAATATCGGGATTATGGCCCATATAGACGCAGGCAAAACCACCATCACGGAGCGTATTCTCTTTTACACCGGCCGGTTGTACAAGATCGGCGAGGTGCACGAGGGCACGGCCACGATGGATTGGATGGTCCAAGAGCAGGAACGCGGCATTACCATTACCTCCGCGGCGACGACCTGTTTCTGGAAACATCACCGCATCAACATCATCGATACGCCCGGCCACGTGGATTTTACGGTGGAGGTCGAGCGGTCGCTACGGGTGTTGGATGGCGCGGTGGCGGTCTTTGACGGTGTGAGTGGAGTCCAACCCCAGTCGGAAACGGTGTGGCGCCAAGCGGACAAATACAACGTGCCGCGGCTGGCCTTCATCAACAAGATGGACCGGGTCGGCGCGGATTTCATGAATTCGGTGCGCAGCATGCGGGAGCGTCTCGGTGCGCGGGCCGTGCCCATCCAGATTCCGGTCGGGTCCGAAATCGAGTTTCGAGGCGTGGTGGACCTGATCGAGATGAAGCAGCTCGTCTGGAACGACGAGGGACTGGGCGCGGAATACGAGACCCAGGACATCGATGAGACGGTGTTTTTCATCGCCCGGGCCAAGCGCGATAAGCTGATAGAGGCCTTGGCGGATTTCGATGACCGACTGATGGAAAAATACCTGGGCGGCGAAGACGTCAGCGCGACGGAGATTAAAAAAGTTCTGCGCCAAGCGATACTCACGGGCCAGTTGGTACCGGTCCTGTGCGGCAGCGCCTTCAAGAACAAGGGCGTGCAGCCCCTGCTTGACGCCATCACCGAGTATTTGCCCTCGCCGCAGGACGTGCCAATGATTTCGGGGGAGATTCCGGGCAAAGATCAGCGGGAAAACCGCCCGCCCAACCCCCAGGCGCCTTTCGCGGCCTTGGCGTTTAAGATCATGACCGACCCCTACGTGGGGAAACTAACCTATTTTCGGATTTACTCCGGGACGGTGACCGCGGGATCCTACGTGCTCAACGCCACCCGGGACCGGCGCGAGCGGGTGGGGCGCATACTGCGCATGCACGCCAACAAGCGCGAGGAAGTGCCGAGCGCCTCGGCCGGAGACATCGTGGCGGCGGTGGGCCTCAAATTCACTACTACCGGGGACAGCCTGGTGGATGAAGATCAGCCCGTACTGCTTGAATCCATGACGTTCCCGGACCCGGTGATCTCGGTCGCGATCGAGCCCAAGACCAAGGTGGACCAGGATAAGCTGGGCACGGGCCTGCAGAAGTTGTCGGAAGAGGATCCGACGTTCAAGATCCGCACCGATGAAGAGACGGGGCAGACCCTGATCTGGGGCATGGGTGAACTGCATTTGGAAGTCATCATTGACCGGTTGCTGCGGGAATTCAACGTGGCAGCCAACGTGGGCAAGCCCCAGGTGGCTTACCGCGAAACGATTTTAAAATCCGTGGAGCAGGAAGGCAAATTCATCCGGCAGTCCGGCGGCCGCGGCCAGTTCGGGCACGTCTGGATCCGGCTGGAGCCCCTGCCGAGCGGCCAGGGTTATGAATTCGAGGACGCCATCAGAGGCGGGTCGGTCCCGCGCGAGTATATACAGCCGGTGAACCAGGGCGCGAAGGACGCCGCCCAGTCCGGCGTGTTGGCCGGATACCCGGTCGTGGACTTCAAAATCACACTGTTTGACGGATCCTACCATGAGGTGGATTCGTCCGAAATGGCTTTTAAAATCGCGGGCTCTATGGCCTTCAAAGCCGGGTGCAAGAAAGCCCATCCCGTGTTGCTGGAACCCATCTTTGCGCTTGAGGTAGTGACCCCTGAGGAATACATGGGAGACATTTTAGGTAACCTGAATTCCCGCCGGGGCCGGATCGAAGGGATGGAGAAAAAGGGCAACGCCCAGGTCATTCAAGGGCACGTGCCCCTGTCGGAAATGTTCGGATACGCGACCGACGTGCGCTCCCTGTCACAGGGCCGGGCGACTTTTACCATGCAGTTTTCGAATTACGCGGAAGTGCCCAAGAGCATCGCCGAGACGGTCGTGGCTAGGGTTCAAGGTAGGTAATACAGGTAATAATGGTAGGGGCGCGGTTCCCGCGCCCAAATGACCAAGATGATGTCGGTGTAGGGGCGCGGTTTCCGCGCCCGACCAATCAGGAGGGCAACACCATGGCCAAGCAGAAATTCGAGCGTACCAAACCGCACGTCAATATCGGGACCATCGGTCACGTGGACCACGGGAAGACCACACTGACGGCGGC
>JAUXBQ010000205.1 GCA_030619365.1 candidate division FCPU426 bacterium
ACGTGGTGGATGGCGCGGTCAATGGGGTGGGCTGGCTCAGCCTGACCCTGGGGAACGGACTGCGCCGCGTTCAGGTGGGACGGGTACAGGCTTACGTCCTGGCGTTCGTGATCGGCCTGATCATGATCGCGGTTACGATCTTGCTCACGCATTCCTCGGTGATCGCGCGCCTCCCCTAGCGCGCGGGCCGGGTTCATTTTAAAGGAGTTTTGTTCATGTTGTTGTCCGCAATTTTAGCCACACCGCTCACGGCCGCGCTGGTCATCATGCTGCTCCCGCGCGAAAGGCCGACTTGGCCCCGCTGGGTGGCCCTGGCCGGAACCCTGGGCGCCCTGGCCCTGACCGGCGTGCTGTTTTTATCTTTTAATCTATCAGCCGCCGGCTTCCAGTTCCGGGAAAGCCTGCCGCTGCTGCCCGCGATGGGGATCACCTACTCCCTGGCCGTGGACGGCCTGAGCCTGTCCCTGGTGCTGCTTACGGCCATTATCATTTTCACCGGCGTGTTGGCCTCCTGGGACCACCTGCAGCGGCCCCAGGAATTTTTTGCCGTGCTGCTGGTGCTGGTTACGGGCGTGTTCGGAGTGTTCATGGCCCGGGACCTGTTCCTGTTCTTTCTCTGCTACGAACTGGCCGTCTTGCCCATGTACCTTCTGATAGGGATTTGGGGCACGGGGAAGAAAGAATATTCCGCCATGAAATTGACCCTGTATCTCATGGTGGGCAGCGCGCTCATGCTGGTGGGGATCCTGGCCCTGTATTTCAGCGGCACGGCCCAGTCGTTCCACCTCGAGAGCATCGCGCAAAAAACCTTCAGCCGGACGTTTCAACTCATTGTTTTCCCGGTGCTCTTTTTGGGTTTCGGCACGCTGGCGGGCTTCTGGCCCTTTCATACCTGGTCGCCGGACGGCCACGCCTCGGCGCCCACCGCGGTTTCCATGCTGCACGCCGGCGTGCTTATGAAACTGGGGGCCTTCGGCATCATCCGCCTCTGTCTGGAATTACTGCCGGTTGGCGCGCAATTCTGGACGCCGTACCTAATCGTATTCACGCTGGTGAACATCGTGTACGGCGCGCTGGTGGCCATGCACCAGACGGACCTGAAATACGTGGTGGCGTACTCCTCGGTGTCCCACATGGGCATCGTGCTGCTCGGCATCTGCACGCTGCATCCCATCGGGCTGGGCGGAGCGGTGCTCCAGATGTTTTCGCACGGGATCATGACCGGCCTCTTTTTCGCCCTGGTCGGCATGATATACAGCCGGACGCACACACGCATCATTTCGGACATGGGCGGCCTGGCCCGCCAGATGCCCTATCTCGCCATGGCGTTCACGGTAGCCGGTTTGGTTTCGCTCGGCCTGCCGGGTTTTTCCGGCTTCGTGGCCGAGCTGCTGGTCTTCCTGGGCGCTTTCCGGGTATACCCGGTCATGGCGGCCATCGCGGTGACCGGGATCCTGTTCACGGCCATCTATATACTCCGCGTGGTGCAGAAGATTTTCCTGGGAGAATCCCGGCCGGCCTTTGCGGCCGTGACCGACGCCAACCCGGTGGAAAAACTCTGCTTGGGCATGCTCATGCTGATCCTGCTGGGCGTGGGCGTTTACCCCGCGAGCCTGATGCGCGTGATTAATTTGTCCGTGGAACCGCTGGCCGCCCTGCTGAGTGTGACGCCGTGAACTGGCTACTGTTGCTTCCGGAACTGATCCTGGCCGCCACCCTGGGCGCGGTGCTGCTGGCGGATTTAATCCTGCCGCCCGCGCGCCGGTCCTGGCTGGCGGGTCTGACCCTGGCCGGCACAGCCGCGGCGCTGGTGGCCCTGATCGCATCCGCTCCGGGAACTTTCGGGGGCGTGTTCACGAACGACGGATTGGCGCGCTTCATAAAGGTCATCGTGCTCGCGGCGCTGGGGTTGGTGGTGCTGAGCGCCTGGTCCTTTGACCTCGTGTGGCGGCGTCCCTGGGGGGAATTCCTGGTGCTCTTGCTGGCCGGAGCCCTGGGCATGCTCTTCCTGGCCTCGGGGCAGGAACTGGTGCTGCTCTACGTCGCGCTGGAATTGGCCACCTTTCCCCTGGTGTTGCTCACGGCCTATCGGCCGGCGGACGTGAAGTCCGCGGAAGGTGGGTTGAAATTCCTGATTCTGGCCACGCTGGGCTCGGCGGTTTTCCTTTTCGGCGTGTCCCTGGTCTATGCCGCGACCGGCGCCACCCGCCTGGTGGACATAAGCGCCGCGCTGGCCGCCGGCCAGACCGGCCCCGTACTCCTGATGGGACTGCTCTCGATCCTGGCGGGCATGGGATTTAAACTGGCCCTGGTCCCTTTTCACATGTGGGTGCCGGACGCGTACGAGGGCGCGCCCACGCCGGTTACCGCCTTTTTGTCCGTGGCCAGCAAGTCCGCGGGCTTAGTGCTGGCCATCCGGCTTCTGGCCAATGCGTTCCCGGATCTGCGCGTGGAATGGAGCGGCGTTTTGGCGGCCCTGGCCGCGCTGACCATGTGCCTGGGAAATTTCGCGGCCATCCCCCAAACCAATATCAAGCGGTTATTGGCCTATTCCTCCATTGCGCAGGCCGGTTACCTGATCATGGGCCTGGTGGCGTTCCAAGTCATGGGCCTGTCCGCCCTGTTGTTTTACCTGGCCGCGTACCTGGTGACCAACCTGGCCGCGTTTGGCGTGGTCATCGCCGTGGAACGGGTGACCGGCTCCACGGATATCGAGGCCTATCGCGGGCTGGCGCAGCGCGCCCCGCGAATGGGACTGGTGCTCATGCTGGCCCTGCTCTCCCTGGCCGGCATCCCGCCCCTGGCCGGCTTCACGGCCAAGTTCTATCTCTTTGCCGCGGTGTATGGCCAGGGCTATATCTGGCTGGTGATCGTGGCAGTGTTAAATTCCGCGCTCTCCCTCTATTACTATCTACGGGTCATCCGCGTTGTCTATATCGAGCCGCCGGCGACCGCCGCCTCAGCTCCCGCGCTGCCAGTGCCCATTCCCCTGGCCCTGGTCCTGACGCTGTGCCTGATCGGTATCTTGGTCCTGGGCGTTTACCCCGGTCCCTGGGTGGACCTGGCCCGGGCAGCGGTTGTTTCCTTATTCTGATCCGCGGGAAAGTTCTTCAGCCGATTATATAATACCCCCAGAGTCCAGCAGTCCAGGTTATGGGCAATAGTACATTAAGTTAAGGGGGATTTTCCAATTTCCCTAAATTAGGTAGTTCCGTTAATCTAACGCAACACCTGCAAGCTCTTTAAACGCTTCATACGGTGTATACCAATCCAAGATCTTTCTCGGCCTGCCATTAAGCAAATGTTGCACATGTTTTATTTTCCTGAGAGGAACCTTGTTGAAATCCGTTCCTTGCGGAAAAAAATCGCGAATTAATCCATTCGTGTTTTCGCTTGTTCCGCGTTCCCAAGGACTTGCCGGATGTGCAAAATAGACCTTCATCTGCGTTTCTTTCGTAAAAAGCTGATGCTGAGCCATTTCCCGGCCCTGATCATAAGTCAGCGAGAGCCTCATCTCCTTGGGCAATCTTTTCGCCGTACGAGCGAAGGCTTTCCTTACGCTTTTGGCATCCCTGCTTTTCAGTTTCACCAATAGGGTTGTACGCGTGACCCTTTCCACAAGCGAACCAAGCGCTGATTGCCGGTTACGCCCGATCAACAGGTCGCCCTCCCAATGTCCTGGAACAGTTCTTTCCTCGACCGCTTGGGGACGCTCCTCGATACTGATCATGCCTTGGATTTCTCGTGAAGACAACGTTTTCCCAGTTGTGCGTTTATGGCGTCTTTTGTGTCGCCGTCTCATACTGCTTAGAAGTTCCCGTTTCAGTTCTCCCCGCGGCAGCACATACAAATACGAATAAATTGCTTCTCTCGAAAGGCGCATCGTTTTTGACCCCGGATAGTCTTTAGGCAGACATTGTACTATCTGTTCCGGGGACCAATGCAACCGTATTTTATCATGCACAGAGTCTTGAGGTTCTTTTTCCATAAGCAATTTGTGCTTTCCGTGTTTTCGACTGCTCGCATTTCTTTGGGCTCGTTTCTCCGCCCGGACAGCCCGGTAGGTCCGGCGGTTCATGCTACCGCCCCTGATTTCACGGCTGATCGTGCTGGGGGCTCGTTTTGTTTTTCGAGCGATCCAGCGTATCCCTTTCTTTCTTGCCAACCACCTGCTGATTCGTTCTCGCTCATGCGCCGATAATCTTCGGTATTTCCCTTACTTTTTCCTTTCCATAACGCCTCCTTGCGGATAGTATAATCCACAAGTGTTGCGTTAGATTAACGGAACTACCTTAATTAATAAATAGTTAAGTATGGTGTCCCGAATTTCTATTTTAAAATAGTAATTTTATGGATTTCATCAACTTTCTTATCCCCATAGTACTTTCCAACTATTTTTATAAGGTAAAAACCAAAAGTTAAATATGATAGATCAAGATGAATGAATTCACCGGGATTATTTTCTTGATGCTTATAAACTAGTTCGCCGTTTATGTTATAAATATAAATTCGCACTAGGTTAAAAGGTGAATTTGTTGCTTGTAAAATAATTAGATCTTTTGCCGGGTTAGGATAGACGACAAAATGCTTTTTTGAATTAATATTAGGTATTTTATCAGTAACTGAAGGTGTAAAAGAAGGTGGGGAGGGCGTGTGTGTGTCAGAAGGTGGTATCGGTGTTGAAGTAAAAGGAGGTGGGGAGGGCGTGTGTGTGTCAGAAGGTGGTATCGGTGTTGAA
>JAUXBQ010000154.1 GCA_030619365.1 candidate division FCPU426 bacterium
AGACCGTGTTGGTGTTGGTAGTGACGGTTATGGGTATTTGAGGAAACGAGGGATGTTGAATGATGGTTTGAGGTGATATCAATAAATTATTTACATGATTCGAATAATACCCTTTAATATGATGCGTGTGTACATCTATATCTTCATTCCAGGATTTCACTCTGAAATGTTCCGGTTCTATCGGCAAACCCCTTGTATACTGCGTATTATCCGGTACGTCCCATAACAACTCTCTCTCGTCATACCAATGGTAGGGATCATAGGATTCGACTGTGCCGTAATATTTCATTTCAAAACGTATTGGGCGCCATTTCGCTCCTTGCTGCTCCGTATAATGCCCTTCCCTCCAGCCCGTATAATCACCCCAGGTGTTGAGAACCAATTCATCGGCAATCCATAACCGCATGCCGTTATTCTTCAATTCAGCGCCGAATTTATATTGCCCCGCCTCGGATAAATAAATCAGCCCTGTCCACCTCACACTGAAATCCCTTGGTCTGACCTGCGGTAATGGTATACCCGTGGTTTTGTCTTGCGGATCAGGCACGTAAATCGGCCCGCCGAATTCCATGGCAGGTTCCCGATCAGGAGTATACGGCGCTTCGGGAATGTCCCAGTTGAAGAACGCGAACGGTGTAATGGTTGTGGCCTGTAAATCCTGCAGTTCCAAATCGTGATAGAACTCCGTATATAAACCTGGAATGTCTTTCTCTTTCCATATGTCACCCGAATATATTTCCTTGGCATATGTAATGGCGGTAATGCTATTGCCGTAAGCATAGGAAGTCAGCAGGTCGCTGTTATCTTCAACTCTGTATTCCGGGCCGACTATAACCGGGTCAGACGGGGTGTTAATTACCCGGTAATCCAAATTATATTCTTCCGGACTTACCGGTTCAAAAATACCCACATTCTTATCCGTATAATTATTCAGGGCTGACCAACTGACAGTTCCGCTGGTGACGCTCTCTGTCACGTTAACCTTAGCTGGAGGCCGCGAGTACCAGTACCTTTTGGGTATGGGCTCCCACGCTCCTCCAGGATCCAGGTTCCATTCTAGCTCAGCCTTGGCATATCCCCAATCATCGAACATGGAATATTGCAATCCCATAACGGAGGCGTCCATATGCGAACCCAGATCCTGGGTCACCCGCGACACGGACCGGTCTTCATCCGGGTCAGACGGCCCGCCACGTCCCACCCAGTCGTCAATCCAAACATCCTTGGGCCGCCACCAACTCCACTCCGGCAGGTTCGGGTCAATGTGTATCTGTGCCAGCTCCTGGCCATCGTCCGAAGTGGCCTTAAATTGCAGCCCCTGCGCATGCGGCGGAACGTACAAGGCGCCCAGCCATTGAGCCTGAAATTGGTCAATGACCAATTCATCCACCCAGTAGTAGTCAGGAAACGTACCATACTGCACACGATGCATGAAGTCCACAGGTCCGTTCAGTCCCCAATCATACCAGGGCGTGTCTTCTATCCGCTCCAAATCCCTACCAGAATGGTACGGACCGTCCTCTGAGTAACTATCCCAATACTTGGCCTCCACCCCATCACCCAACGCAGGCGTGACATTGCTGTAGGGGTCATTCGGATCAGCCGGAAGTCCGTAGCAGTCAAAGTCCTTGGTCAAGGTCCAGTCAAATTCAACAGCATCGTATTTTATTTTTCTTTCAATAGGAAAAACCACTGTTGGAGGTGTAGTATTATAATCTATTCCCTGTACCTCCACCCTACAGGTAAATGTAATGTATACATAATTAGTGCGCCGGCCATCGACAATCACTTCGTATTCAAAGGTCTTGGGTGGATAATACAGTCCTTGTCCCTCAGCTTGCCAATTGAACCGGTCCGCCTCGCCCATAATTTTGTGCGTGACGATTATGTTTTCAGCCGGCGCAGTATATCTGATGGTCGTTTCATCCTTGACTTGGTCTTCATTGGGGGAAAAGATCTCCGGCTCGACAGAGACCGCAGCAAAATCCGGCGGCGGGAAGGTGTCCAGGTCAATCAAATCGCTGGTGGCTGAACCCTGGTTCCCAGCCTCATCCTGGGCCATGATCCGGTAGTAGTATTTGCCATCTCCCGAAGGAAACCCATCGTCTTTCATGCCGTTCCAGACCACGGCTTGGGTCTGGTTCCCAATCATGGATTTGCCAGTCACCAAGATCCTGACTAGTTCATGGTTCTCGTTATAAACTTGAATAAAAATACTCGGGGTTTTATCGACATTGTCCGTGGCAATGAATTCCAAGGTGTTGGTATCTTTCAATCCATCCGGCGGATAAGGCGAGAAGGGCGTGTCAACATCCACCGAAACCACGCTGACCTGGGGCGGAGACCGGTCCAAGACAATGGTTCCATAGCCGTTTTCCCGGGCCGGGTTGCCCCCCGGATCCTGTGTGAATATACGATAGAAATATGTCCCTTCAGCCAGACTCCCCACGTTCCAGGTGACAAGGTTCCACTCCGGCACGTCCTCGGCCGTGGATGTTATGCTTTGCACAACCGTTCCCGGTGCGCTGTAATTATAGGCGGTAATCGTAGTGCGGAACCTGAATCCCACCGTATCCTCAAGGTTATCCCTCAGGAAATAACTGATTACTGTCTGATCATTGCCGGCTTCGCCGGACAAAATGCGCGGTGAACTAGTTACGTCGAATATCTCGGGCGCCTGGTTGTCCACGTAGATCACTCCACGGCTTTCAGGCCTGAACGAGGACGAACGGTTGCCGCTGTTGTCCTGGCAGGTCACGAGCACAACATAGGCGCCGTCAGCCACGTACTGGCCCAGCTCGTCCTTGCCGTCCCATTGCGCCTCGTGGGTGTCCCCTTGCGGAAGGCTGGCATACTGGACCAGGTTTCGCACCAATTGACTGTATTTGTAGATGCGAAGCCTGACATCTTGCAGTGGGCCGCTCTGCCCGCCGCCGGCCGACACCTCGTCCTGCAGGCCGAACTTAATCCGGGCCATGTCGTTCTGCCCCAGGCTGGTCGGGCAATTGGGGGTGATGGTGTTGGGCGAAACATCCACGATCGTGGCCAAAGGCAAGGCTGTGTCATTGGCCACCTCGACGGATATGCTTTGGGGCTCAGCCGCATGGCCGGCCGTGTCCGTGGCGTTGACTTCAAAGATATAAATACCAGGTTCGACCGCGTTATAGTTCAGATCCAGCCCATCCCAGGTTACCTGATGGTAACCCGTAGATTTATGCAGATTAGATTGGATTACGAGGATTACACCATCTGAATAATCGGGATTTCCTATCTGCGTAATCTTTATGGTTACATCTGCGTAATCATTTATATGGTAATTCAAGGTAGTATGGCCGCCGCGGGAGGTGAAGATCGTAGGCAACACGGAAAGCCGGGAGATGGTAAGTGTGGTCAGGTCGACGGTTGCCTGGCTGTATTTGGTTATAGATGAATTACCGGCTTCATCCGTGGCCTTGAGGTGGATGGTATATGTTTTTTCGGCTAATAGCGAATCGTTGATAACCGATCCATCCCAGGTTAACACGTGATTATTGGGACCGGACAGGACAAGAGAATTTCCAAGACGCCACACGATATGGTTATCGGAATCCCTGACCGTTGCCGATACATAAGCATATTCGGATAGGGTATACGGTATATCAACCGAATCGTTAATCCCATCATGGTTGGGCGAAAAGTCGCCAAGGTCATTGATGGTGTTCGTGATCTCAGGCGGAGTTAGGTCCAGCTTGAGGCTCTTGACCTGGCTCGATTCGGGCGACACATTCCCCATCCCATCCGCCACAAACAACCGGACCGTATAAGTTCCTTCCGGGTATGACGTATCGTCGGGTTTTAAACCCTCCCAAATGATTTTATATTCTTTATCTTTTTCCGCCTTAATCTGCGTTATCCCTGGTCCGGCGGATGCCGGATGCGGATCAGTTTCTATCTTTGTGTTCTGCGGATCAATTTCATTCCCAGCGGTATCATACAGTTTGAATATCACATCCGCTGTTTCATCCAGCGCAAACCGCACATTAGTGGTATCTTTTACCCCATCCCCATTCGGCGAGAACTTTGGATTCTCCACCTCAAACAACACAAACTGCGCAGGCCGCAGGTCCCTGTCCACTAACCGCCACACCATGGGGCTGTTTTCCAGTCCCGCATATTTCACATATATATAATTCTCCCCCTCAAATGGCAGGTCAATCGCCAAGCTGTACGCGCCAATAGTCGTGCTCTCCGGGATTGGTGTGGTTATACTGAATGTTTGGCTTTGTAAAATCGGCGGAGTCGCATCTGCGTAATCTGCGTTTACGTAATCCGCGTCATCATCCACCCAGCACTCCACCATATAATTCACAGCGCCCGTGCCATTTATGGTAATGCCCGTCGCACTCGTCGGCGAAACCGGCTGTTCTAAAGTAAGCCCAGCCGGCAGGGGCCCACCTTTTAGCACCACGTAATAGGAGAAATGCTCCACGCTGGCATAAGCTACAATCACATACTCATACGGATCATTCGGATCATTGGCTTCAAATTCATCCTGATAGGAATCACCGGGCGCGGGCGGTTCATAAGAACCATTAACCAATTTGTAATAAGATACATCCGTTTCCAGGGACTCCAATTCTCCGTCCGCGTTCATGTAGTGAATGGTCATGATATTCGTGGAGCCGATCAATCCATAGGCCACGGCTTCGTCGTAGGTAAACCGGAAGGTTAATGTCGGCTGATCCTCTGGCCGGTCAGTAAAATCCACTTCTTTATCAGCCTTAATCTCAATCACCGGCCCCAGGGGCAAAATGGCGGGCTTGCTGGTGACCTGGGCCCGGGACAAGGGCACGGAATTCAAGGTCACTGTCGTGTCTTCGGCAAAGGACCCGGGTTTGAAACCCAGGGTGGCGCGCTTGTACGGGTCGTGCGCAATGCTGTGCTCAGGCAGGGTCGAACCCGCCTCAATATACGCGCCGATCACCACTTCCCGGGTGGCGGTGGCCGCCCTGTTTTGATTGTCCACCGCGCGCAGCAAGACAGTATACCTGCCCACCAGCCCGGTCACATCCCAGTAGCCGAGTATCCCATCTGCGTAATCTGCGATTCGATCTGCATAATCCGGATTAGCGGAATTAAGAATCAAATGCCACCCGTCATTGTCATAGTAATACAACTCATAATGATCCAACCCGGCGCCGGACACAGCCCCCCGGATCTCCACCAGCCATTTGCCGCCCGGCCTTTCCACCAATTTAAATTCAAAGGCATCGGCGAACTCCTGGCCCTCATGGGTATGGAAGGTGTTGGCATTGAAGGCCTGGTTGTAGATTTCAAAATCCTCGCATACGGACCCGTCCATATAGCGCACACGGATGTCCCAATCCCGCACTGAGATCTCGGGATTGTCCTGGGGCGTGGTGCTCACGCTGTTGTACCCGGTCGTCCAGTACGCGTGTTGGCCGTAGATCAACTGGTCGGCTTCAGAGGAATTTTGATTGGCAAAAGGATACAAGTCCTTGAACAAATATAATTTTGGCGCGGAATCAAAAGTCATGGAATCCGGTTCACTACGAATGAGTCCACTAGTGTTGCCCAAGGCCGGATCATCGGCCGTGGACCAGTAGGTGTCAAACTCTTTGCCTGTGAAATAAACCTTTTCCGTGGCGCTCGCGCCCAGGTGGATATCCGCTTGCTTCCCCGGCAGAGACGAGAGGTTGACCAGGTCGCTGGTAGTGAAGCCCTCCAGGGTGATGTTTTGAATCCTTTTTTCCTTGCCCGGTACGCCTGCCAGACCGGTCTCAAAGGCAATGGACGTATCACTGCCATTGCCGTCTTCCGCGATCTCAGGACCGTAAGTATACAGCAAGCCCTGATTGAAGTCCTCAAGCGGATCAATCTCATACGCATAGCCGTCCACATCAGGATCATAGGTGAGCCGCTGGTTGATTTTTCGCAGTTGCGCGGCATTACTCTGCTCGTCGCCGTAATTGATAAAGGACTTGTCCGGATTGAGTTCCATGTAATTATGATTGGCCGAATAGTATCCCACGTCCCCGACCTTGGGGAAGAAATCCTTGTCCCAGTGTTTTTCCGGGTCCGCGTTGAGATCATCCAGGATGAAATCCACAATGGCCTGGTCTTTTTGTTCGGTCGGGCTGAAAGGAAAGGGCGCTTCGAAAACCGGGAGCCACAGTTTGCTCTGGGCCTGGAACTTCTGGGAGTCGGTCTTTTGAAACACAATTCTATTTTTGTCATTCAAGGTCGATTTTCCGGGCGTGTAACTCGAGATACCGGCCAGCTCATCAGCGCTTTTCCAAATTTCGCCCGAGGATACAGGATACAAATCATAACGGTAATGAGGTCCGTC
>JAUXBQ010000138.1 GCA_030619365.1 candidate division FCPU426 bacterium
CTGGTCGTGGGTGAACTTGCCGGGGTTGAACTGGTCGTGGGTGAACTCGCCGGGGTTGAGCTCATCGTGGGTGTATTCGTCGGGGTTGAACTCGTCGTGGGTGTATTCGCCGCGGTTGGGGTGGCGGGCTTGGCATTGGCCGTGTAGGTCACCGTATCCATGACCGTGCCGTCCACCCGGATATGGCGCAGGGTGGCCTGGGTGCCGTTCACGCTGATTTCCGTGTATCCGTAATAGGCGGGTTGCGCCTCGTCGAACGAATAGGCGACCATATAGCCGTTGCTGTCATGATTCTCGTCCACGGGGTACAACGGCGCGCCGCCATTGCCTGTAACGATCTGCGAGGTGCCTGCCAACGCATCGAGCGGCGGATTCATATCACCGTTCAGATTGAGTTTGAGCGTGCGAACGTAATAATGCGCGTGCCCGGCAAAAATAACGTCACAGCCGCCTTGATACAGCGGCACGCCCCAAGTGGTGTGGAGGGCGCTTTCGTACACCTTGGGTCCGAAATCAAAGATCGGGGGATGCCAGATCGTGAACAGCCAGTCCTGGGGATTATTCTGAATGGCCTGCTGGAGCATGGTGTATTGCGTTCCGGTCAGTGACTCGTAGGGGTTCAGCACTATGAAGCGGGCGTTCTGGTGATCAAAGGTAAAAAACGTGCCGTTGTTTCCAAATTGGGTATTTTGGCCCGATAGGTAGGTGTTCCAATTGACCAGCCCGGCCGGCGCGGTCACTGCATCGTGATTCCCCGGCACGGCCATGTACTTGGGCGGAATCGATGCCTGCCCCGTGCCGCCCAGAATATCATCACAAGCCTGTTGCCAAGTGTCCCACTGGGTCGAGATCGTACCGTTCTCGACCACGTCGCCCACGTTGATGATAAAGGCGTAATCCTGGGAGGTGGTGGTGATGGCTATCAGCACCCCGCGGTGCGCCGTGTCGTCCGTGCGCGTGTCCCCGTAGACAATGAATTTCCACGGCGCCGCAGCTTGGACTTCCGCGCCCGCCAACATCAGCAGCACCAGCAGCGCCACCGCCCCAAATGGAACTTTCGTGCGCAACCTGCACTCCCCTGTCCGGTTCATCATAATCATTATTATATCACGTTAATATCCCGGTCACCAGCCCTTGCCTGGTCGGAGTGTAAATAGGATCATTTCTGGTATGGGCTTATTTTAGGACTTGGAAAGGGGGAAACATTTTCATTTTACCTGCTTTTTAAAACGAGCTGTGCGCCCGCTATAAACCGGACCATTGCCTCCACTTTCCTGGACTTTTCGGGTAATATTCCGGGCTCTGATTTTTGGATCCCCGTGATGACAGGAATGACTATCCATACGGCTAAGCACCGCGGCCAAAGCTATGGGTGAATAACCCGCCTGTTTAAGCATATCCACTGCCATAAGATCAGCCTGCTTTTCCTTATCGCGCGAGTATCCTTGCGCCACGGCTTTAACCACATCTTTAACCACATTGTTAAAAATGCCCGACAATTGCCGGACTTCGGACTGACTTTCCCCAGCCTTCCGAATTCCGAATTTAACCAAGGAAGCGACTGCTGCGCGTTGATGGCTGGCCTGAATGGCCTCCATCGGATGATCCAGTACAATGTGCGCTATCTCATGAGCAATAACCGCGGCCAACTCATCCTCGGTTCGACAATGGCGTACTAATGCGGAGGAGACGAATAAAAAACCACCCGGACAAGCGTACGCGTTCATTTGCTTGGGGTTTTGCAGTACGGCAAAATGATATCCATTGAATATTTCCGGTTTTTCGCACACCAGAACCAAGGTGTGGCCGATGGCGTTGATATAACGCAAAAGAGCCTGGTTGTTGTCTGCCGGATCGTCAGCCATTAAAGTAACCGCCACCGTGCGCCCTACATAATATTTCTCTTCAGCATTAAATTCCCGGCTGGATTTTTCCATGCTGCTGCCCATGTCCGTCAATTCCTGGTATCCTGTCGCCATTCCGCCTATTTTGATCGCCGAGCCCAAGGTAGCGCAGCCCGGCAAGCCTAGTAGCAAAACCATTCCCAGCAGGAGTAGTTGTGTTTTGTTCGTCATTTCGCACCTCCGGTCTGAAATTCGCCCAGCTCGCCTTTTTTCCGGAAGGTTTTAAACGTTTTAACCGGGTCGGAATAATTTGTGTCTTTTTCCAACTGATCCAGGGCCGCATACGGCAGGTTATTGTGTTGCCGGCGATAATCAGACTCAACCTGTTCATTGAATCCTTTGGTGGCCAGCGCCACTTCCTCTGAAGAAATATATTTTCCTTTCAAGCGGGAAGAATATTTGGGTTTGGTTACCACCACCGAACGTTTAGGCACATATCCCGTACCCCGCTTGGTTTTCACTTTAAAATAAGCGCCGGTTTTAGTGATCACTTCCACTTTTGTCCGGTAGGACAAGATGGCTTTGGACCGGCTAAAGGCGGACGGCCTGGTCAATAGACGCGTCTTAACCACTTGCACATACATGACCTCAGCCAAGACGAGGGCCGGAAGACTTAGCAGTAAAACCAAGAGCACGCAAAAACGTTTCATAGTTTTCCTCCGGGGAGTAGGTCGTAGGGGCGGGTTTTAAACCCGCCCCTACTTCGGAAAATCTTTTTAAATCAAACTAACATGTTTTTCCCAAACACCGTTACCCAAGACGTCCGGCAGGTCTTTTGGAAAAACGTTGGGCGGTCATTGCGAAAATTTGCTGATCTTTAAAGTCATTCTCGGCCGGGCAAGTCGCGAAAACGCTTTCCGCTTCAACGTTTTGGAAAGAGACCTGCCGGACATTTCCTGACAAACTGGTTACTTGGTTTTCAAAGTGGTCACGCCATCCCATTTTTTGGCCGGCGGTCTTTTAGCGTATTTTTCCGCCCTGCGAATAAATATTTGCGTGGGTTGATCATCCGGTCGGATCACTGCCGCCTGGTTAAATAATGCCAACGCCGCCTTAAACTCCCGCTTCCAAAAAACCCCGGTTCCCTGCTGATACACACTAATGAGTTGTAATGTTTTTTTATCCAGCTGGCCGGGCAGGCCTACCACTTCAAATATCCGGGTGGGCTCTTGCTTGCCTTTAACCCGGATGCGGTCAATTTCCCGGCATATGATTTTATTATCCAACAAAGAGACGGTCTCCCAACTGGCGAGAATAGCCGTGCCGAATTGCTTGTTCACACCCTCCAAACGCGAAGCCAGATTCACCGCGTCGCCAATAATCGTATAATTCATTTTTTGGGGTGAGCCCATCATGCCCACCACCGCCGGGCCGGTATGAATGCCAATGCGCATGCCCAAGGGGGCGGTCAAGCCCTTCTCCCCCAGCAGAGACTGCATCTTTTTGAGTTTGGACTGATTCTGCAGCGCGGACCGGCAAGCCCGTAAAGCATGATCAGCTACCGGCATCGGCGCTCCCCAAAAAGCCATAACCGCATCCCCGATGAATTTGTCAACATACCCTTCATTTTCCTCCACAATAGTCCTAACCATGCTGTCCAGATAAGTGTTGAGAACCTCGACTAAATCCCGGGGGTTAAGTTTTTCGGACAACTGCGTGAAGCCCGCCAGGTCGGAAAAATAAATGGTTAATTCGGCTTCCTCACCGCCAACCTGCAAACGTTCGGGATTGTGCAGCAAGTGATCCAGCACGGTTTTAGAAAGCACCTGCGAAAAAGCACTTTGGATAAAACGCTTGATTTTTTGTTCTTGCTGATAACTTAAGCCCAAAGAAAAACCGTACGCTGTTAATAAACCCATGACCGGTGTTACTATATTAAGCATGATTGACTGAGCAAAAAACAGCCACAGGATTATCCCCATAAAAAGCAACCCGGTAACCGCCAACAACCACACCCCTCTTATAAATGGCTGTGCTCCCCAAACCGCTCCGCAGAGGATAAGCAAGAGGAGTAGTGGCCATAGCAACCCTGGTTTCCAGCGTTCGTCATAAAACCGGTTTGTTAGGGCGGCAACATAAGTCGCCGCCAGGATATAAAATCCCGGAGCACGTGATTCCAGGGGGGTTTTTCTCAAATCCATCAAGCCCTCGGCCGTGGAACCGATAATCACTATCTTGTCTTTAAATTGCAGCGGATCCACGCTTGGTTTTACACCTTCCGCCAAAGCCAAATGGGAAGTAATAACGTCAATGATGGAAGTGCGGGGATAATCCCGCCAATAACCGGGAAATCGCAACACCAAATTTCCCTGCGCGTCCAAAGGATACTGTTGTTGGCCCCAATGCAGCCGGCCTTTTTCCAAACGTACCTTTTGTGGGGGGTGGTTCATGGGCGCCAAGCCCAAATGCGGCAGATAAGTATTGGCCAGACCGATCAGAGGAGGTACCCGCCTGGCAACACCATCTTCATCAGGAGTAAAACGCGCGTCACCAAAACCTCCGGCATTTTCCAATATGGGCGCCACCGGCAGGGTAAGACCTTGGTTGACCGGCAAACGAATTCCAGGTGCTATTTTAGGTTGGATAAAAATATCAGGTCGTGCTTGCAGTAATCGCCCGGCCGTCTGCCCCAGTCCCCGCGAACTGGTAATCAGCGGCAAATAAACATTGGGCGTACGCTGCAAGGCCTCTGCCAGGGACTGGTCATCTTCCACCCCATGCACGGAAAATTCAGTAAAAAGAAAATCAAAAAAGATAATCCGCGCTTGGGCCTGGGTTAAAAAATCCAGGACCGGGCCGTACGAATCCCTCATCCAGGGCCAGGAGAGTCCGAACTCCTCCTCCGCGGCATCTAAACTTCTTTGATCCAAAACCACGAAATGGACGTCAGGATGGGGTTTGGTCTGTTGGGCGGCTATTCTTTGCAACCAATCGGTCGTTAACCACTCCAAACGATTCAACCAACCCAAGGCAGCCAACCCTCCTACCATAGCCAGGACCACCATACTGCAAAGTACGACTTGTTTACTTTTCTGTTGGGTCGTTTTGGGTTGGGAAGTCATTGGTCAGCGTATGTCCTCTCAGATTTACTTTACGCGCGGCAAGCCGGGTATTTCATTCAAAACGCGTAGCCAAGGCTCACGGCCATAAACGCGTCGAAGAAAGCCCCTTGTTTCTCCACATCGCCGAAAAACGTCTGCAGACTTAGCCCGGCGTCAAACCTGTCCAGGACCAGACCCGCGCGCGCCCCTGTTTTCCAGGCCAAGTAGAATATCTGGTCGTCCTGCGTGGCGTGATAGGCGTAATACCCGGCGTATAGTCCTGAATGCACGTCCAGCGTGATCGGCCCCAGGCGTGCGCCCAGACCCATGTCCAATCCCAGGAGGTTTAAAAAAGCGTTGAACATGGTTTGCGATCCGTTCTCCGTTATAAATGAATAGCCTTCGGTAAAATCCATCAGAAGAAATGAATATTCAGGCGTAACGGTCAGCCAGTGGAACCCTTCGCCATTGTCCACCAGCCCCAAGGCACAAAGTGTGGATAGGGTGAAACCCGTTCCGGCCTGGTTCCCGGCCTCCACGTATCCGGCGGCCAGTCTCAAGTCCCGGTCCTCGGCCAGCTTGAAGTCATAGTGGATTTTCGCGGCTTGGCCACTAAAGCGCCCGCCCCCGGTCGTCAAGCTCGCGGAAACGCGGTGCGCCTGGTCGGGCGAGAGCAGCCCGGGGCCGCGCAGGTTTCCGGCCACAGCCAGACCGGTTGAGCCGCCCACCAAGTCGGCGGTGGTGGTGGCGCAGCCCGCGAGGCCCCAAACGAATAGGCACAGCCCCAGGCAGGGCAGTAAATTGGCAATACGCTTTACGCGCGGCATGAATAGGGTTATGTCTGGCATGGGTCTATTTTAGGACTTGGGAAGGGGGAAAGGCAAGGAAAAGTCTGGGGCAGCAACAGCACCCGCGCGCGGCTATTTAGCTTACATTTCAGGGTTGGGGAGGAATCAGGGATTCAAGCTGTTTTATCAGTTCGGGAATATGGTCCGAAATCAGGCCCCACATCCGTTCCTGCTTGATTTCGCCGTATTCATGGGCCAGGACATGGCGCTGGGCGATAATCGCCCTCCAGGGAATTTCCGGGTGGCCTTCCTGGCAGGCTGTGGATACTTTGCGGGCGGCTTCCCCCATGATTTCCACAGCTCTCTCTACCGCCATCTGCAGTTTGCGGTCTTTCAAGTAACCGGTTAGATCCGACGCCTGCGTAAAATTCATAACCTCACGCGCGGCGTTAAGCATATCCCAAAGATAGGCAGTGTCTTTTTCTTCAGGCCGCATACAAAACCTCATGGTTGTCCAGGATGGATCGGCGGCGAAACGGATTGCGGATGGAGTCCTTCTCCACCAGATCCACATCACGGCCAAAGATATTTTTAAGCTCGTCAATCATATCCACCCAGTCAAACAGGTTCCAGTTATCGTCCGGGGCAAAGCTGACCAGGACATCAATGTCGCTTTCAGGACGAAAATCGCTCCGCAAGACAGAGCCAAACAACGAAAATTCGACAATCTTCCACTTACGGCAGAAGGCGGCAATGTTTTTTTGGTCAACGGATATCGCGGGTTTCACATTCTGCTCCCTGGATGTTTTGGGGTGATTTATTTTAACGCGGATATAACGTTTCTGCAAGGATTATCAGGAAAACGCCTACCTAGCGGCAAGCACCAGCGCGTCGTTTAGCTTAAGTTATAAAAGCCTGAATGTCCCGGAACACATTGCAATTACTATACATCTTGTCGCTTTCATTCATTTGTATAGTAACCCAGAAGCTTCCTGCCATGTTTATTAAGCGCATTCTCCAAAGAGAACTGGTCGCAAAATACGACCGGTTCAAAACACTATTTGGTTTCGTTATACTTCGTGGTCCTAAAGCAATTGTGCAGCAACTTGCTGCATAATGTGGCACCAGTTAATTTGTGCAAGCGCCTCTTGCACAATTGCCAGATCAATACCTTTTTCCTTTCTTCATCCCTGCTCATCTGTGGCCAATAATTCTATTGCCATCCTGAGCACCACCAGGTCAAAAGGCTTGCCCAGACACCTGTCCGCACCGGCCCGCAGGGCCTTTTCCTTCAAATCTTCGTCCATCCAGGCGGAAAGCATGATGGTTTTGGGCCTTTGCGCCCATTTCAGCTCTTTCTGCC
>JAUXBQ010000032.1 GCA_030619365.1 candidate division FCPU426 bacterium
CGCGCTCTCGGCTGGGTATTACGACGCGTACTATAAAAAGGCCCTGCAGGTGAGGACGCTCATTCAGCGGGATTTCAACGCAGCGCTCGCAAAGTGCGATATAATATTGTCGCCCACCTCGCCGACCACGGCCTTTCGGCAGGGGGAAAAAACCGATGATCCGTTAAGTATGTACCTCTCGGACATCTACACGATATCGCTCAATCTGGCGGGCCTGCCGGGGATTTCCGTTCCTTGTGGGTTTGACAGCCGGGGGCTGCCCATCGGCGTGCAGCTGATCGGCCGGGCTTTTACGGAAGAGACATTGTTACGGGCGGCGCAGGGTTACCAGTCGCGGACCGACTGGCACCAAAGGCGTCCCGCGCTAAATTAAAGACATCCTCAGGAGGACCACGCCATGCTTTGTAAAAATTGCGGAAACCGAAAGAGCTTTCAATCCTTGATCACGTACTACGAACCGGTGGAGATCTGGGAGTTCAACGAGAAGGGCACCCTGGAGCGCTACAACCAGCCGGAGACCGGAGACTTGGAAATTAAGCTGTCCTGTCCGGTCTGCAACAGCGAGGACGTGGACCACGAGGAGTTTGACATCAAGACCTTTGTGGAAAGTCCGCTGTACCGTCTGGACGGCGACAAGTGGGAGTCCAAGATCCAGGAAAGCGAAAGCAAAACCGAAGCGTAATCCGCCAAGCAGCGGCCGGCACCGGTCCGGCCGCGGGGATTGACCGGTCTGTCGAGGAAGCCAGGAATGGCACCAGAATTTGAAATTGTTATCGGGTTGGAAGTTCATGTTGAACTCGCCACCGCCTCCAAGATTTTTTGCAGTTGCCCCACACGGTTCGGCGGTGCTCCCAACGCGCAAGTCTGCCCGGTCTGCCTGGGCCTGCCCGGCACCCTGCCGGTTTTAAACCACCAAGTCCTCATGCTAGCCGTGCGGGCCGGCCTGGCCATCAATTGCACCATTGCCGAGCGCACCAAATTCGACCGCAAGAACTATTTCTACCCGGACCTGCCCAAAGCCTATCAGATTTCACAATTCGACCTCCCCCTGGCCACTCGCGGGCAGGTAATTATTGACACGCCCGCGGGAGAAAAAAAGATCGGCATCACCCGCCTCCACCTGGAAGAGGACGCGGGCAAGCTGGTGCACCTCAGCCAGGACGGCCAGATCGGTACCGCGGGAAGTTCCCTGGTGGATTATAACCGCACGGGCGTGCCCCTGATCGAGATCGTCAGCGAGCCGGACCTGCGCTCGCCGGAAGAGGCGTACGCGTACCTGGTGGCCCTGAAGGAAATCCTTCGCTATTCCCAGGTCTCGGACTGCAACATGGAAGAGGGCAGTCTGCGCTGTGACGCCAACATCTCGATTCGGCGCCTGGGACAGGAGGCCCTGGGGACCAGGGCCGAAGTCAAGAACATGAATTCGTTCAAGCACGTGCGTGAGGCCCTGGCCTACGAAGCCCGGCGGCAAATCAAACTCGTGGGCGGGGGCGGGGCCGTGATCCAGGAAACCCGGCTCTGGGACGCGGAGCATGGCACTACACATCCCATGCGCTCCAAGGAAGAAGCAGACGATTACCGGTATTTCCCCGAACCCGACCTGCCCCTGGTCCGCATCACGGCGGACGTGGTGGCGGAAGTAACCAAAGAGCTGCCCGAACTCCCCCGGGAGCGGCGCCGGCGCTTTACGCGCACGTATGGACTGAGCGACTACGACGCGGGCGTCCTGACCCAGTCCTGGGAGCTGGCCGATTATTTTGAGTCCGCGGTCGAGTCCGCGGAAGGCGCGGCGCCCAAGATCATCAGCAACTGGATCACCGTGGAGCTCTTGGGAAAACTCAATGCCGACTATTTCGAGATCACCCAATCCCCGGTCTCGGCTCTGCAGGTCGGCCGGCTGGCCGCCCAGATCGAAAACGGAACAATATCCGGCAAGATGGGCAAGGACGTCTTTACCGAGATGTACAACAGCGGCAAGGCCCCGGAAATCATCATCAAGGAAAAGGGTCTGGCCCAGATTTCCGATCCGGAAGCCCTGGGCCGCCTGGTGGAGACTGTGCTGGAGCAGCATCCCGGCCCGGTGCAGGAGTATCAAAAAGGCAAGACGCAGGCCATCGGCTTCTTGGTCGGCCAGGTCATGAAATCCTCGAAAGGCCAGGCCAATCCCCAGCTCGTCAACCAACTACTCAAGGAGCGGTTGGGATAACCGCCGGTCCCCGCGCGGGATCGGGCAGGCACATTAGAGAAGGAGGTCCGGCTAGTGACCGTTTCAGCGCCGGATTCCACACTTACGGTCGACCAGGAGCTTGAGCTTGCCATCTATGCGCTGGCCTATGGCGGCGAGGGCATTGCCAAGCACCAGGGCATGGTGGTCTTTATCGCCGGCAGCCTGCCGGGCGACAGGGTCCGTGTCCGTGTGACCCAGGTGAAAAAGCGATTTGCCCGCGCCGAACTAATCTGCATTGTGAAGCCCTCGCCTGAGCGCGTGGATCCCTTCTGCGACGCGGCTTCGATGTGCGGCGGCTGTTCCTGGCAGTACCTGGCTTATCCCGGCCAGCTCAAGGCCAAACAGGCCTTTGTGGAGAACGCGCTGCAGCACGTGGGGCATCTCAAGGGCGTTGCGGTTCTTCCCACCATCAAGGCCGTGCCCCAGACCGGGTACCGCCACAAGATTCAAATCCCGTTTCAGGACAACGGCCAGGGGCTGGTGACCGGGTTTTATGCCCGCCAAACCCATCGCGTGGTGCCCATCGAAGAATGCCCGGTGCAACCCGGCCTGGGTAACCGGCTCTTCCGCGCGGTCCGGGAATTGGCCCAGGCACATGGTCTGCGTGGCTACGATGAAGCCAGGAACCAAGGCGACCTGCGGCATCTCACGATCCGCGTGGGCCTGAACACCAAGGAGGTACTGGCCCTGCTGGTTACCACCCGTTCCAAGATTCCGGCCTTGACGGACTTGGCCCAGGCGCTCGGACAACGGCTGCCGGAATTGGTCGGCGTGGTGCAAAACGTCAATTCAGAAGCCACCAACGTGGTGCTGGGGCAGGAATTCAAGGTCCTCACCGGCCGGCCGTATTTATTCGAAGAGATCGAGGGTATTCGTTACCGTATCTCGGCCCAGTCCTTTTTCCAGGTGAATCCCCACCAGCTGCCGGCCTTGTCCGAGGCCGTGGTGCAGGCCGCCGGCCTGTCCGGACGGGAAACCGTGGTGGATCTTTTCTGCGGGGTGGGTTTTTTAACCCTGCAATTGGCCAAGCGCGCCCGCATGGCGTTCGGCGTGGAATCCGTGCCCGCGGCCGTGGAGGACGCCCTGGCCACCAAGCACCTGCACGATTATTCCAACGTCGAATTTCTGACCGCCGATGTAACGCAAGGATTGCGCGCGCTGGCCGGCAAGGGTCTGCATCCGGATGCCGTGGTCCTGGACCCCCCGCGCAAGGGCTGCGAACCGGCCCTGCTGGACCACCTGCTGCGCCTCAAGCCGGGCCGCGTGGTGTACATCTCCTGCAACCCGACCACCCTGGCGCGTGATCTGGCCTGCCTGACCGGGGGCGGCTACAGCGTGCAACAGGTGCAGCCCCTGGACCTGTTCCCGCACACCTACCACGTGGAAAGCGTCGCTACCCTGGTCCGGAAAAACAACCACAAATCATAACTACGTTTTTAAAAAGCGAACCACGAAGAGCACGAAGAAAGGCGAAGAAAAACATAAGAAAGAGAAAAATTATTAGGGTTATTCTTAAAAAAGTTATTTTGCTTTAATTCGTGTTCTTCTTTTTGCCTTAGTGCTCTTCGTGATCCGTATTTTCTGCTGGTGATATCAAGGAGGCTCGGTTTTGCCCAAGAAGCTTTTGTTGATTGACGGGACAGCGCAGCTCTACCGCGCGTTTTACGGTATCAAGCCCCTCACCGATCCACGGGGCCGGCCTGTGAACGCGGTCTATGGTTTTGTCCGGACCCTCATGAACCTGCTCGAAACGTTCAAGCCCACGCACGCTATTGTGCTTTTCGACCGGCCTGAGCCCACCCACCGCCATGAGGTCTTTCCGGACTACAAGGCGCAGCGCGAGGCCGCGCCCGAGGATTTTCAGGCGCAGATCCCCCTGGTCAAGGGCCTCCTCAAGGCTTGGCAGGTCGTGGTCTGCGAACAAGCCGGGCTCGAGGCCGATGACTTGATCGGCACGCTGGCGCATCGCGCGGAAAAGGACAAGTTCCAGGTTTTAATGTACAGCAATGACAAAGACCTCTACCAATTGGTGGGAAAAAACACGCGCATGATCCGGCCCCTGCGGGGCGGCCAGAAAGAATACGACGTGCTTGACGCGCAGAGCGTGGAGCAGGCGTTCGGGGTGGCGCCGCAGCAGGTGGTGGACGTCCTGGCCCTGGCCGGCGACGCCTCGGACAACGTGCCGGGCGTACCCGGCGTGGGAAACAAGACCGCGGTTCAGCTCATCAAGGACTATGGTTCTTTTGATAAGCTCTATGCCTCCCTGAAAAAAATCACCAAGGAAAAGCTCCGGGAAAAACTGGAAACCAACCGGAAGCAAGCTGAACAGTCCCGGGAGCTGGTCACGATCCGGCTGGATGCTGATATTGACCTGACCTGGGACGCCTGCCCGGCGCCCCTGCCTATTCCGGATGCGGCCTACGCTTACATGGCGGACCTGGGATTCAAGCGCTTGCTGATCAACCGGGGAAAGTCTGCGGCCCTGCCCACGGCCGCCTGGGCCGCAGGGCTGGACAGCCAGGCCGAGCCGGCAGCCGTACTGGCGGAAGCCAAGGCACAGGGGAAAATAGCCGTGGATCTCCTGTCCGAAGGGATCGCACTGTCCGCCAACCCGCGGGCCGCGGCCTGGATTCCGCTGGACGGCCATGACCTGGACAGCCTGCTGAGCCGGATGCCCGAATTGACGGAAATGCTCGCGGATGCGCACGTGACCAAGGTGGGTTATGATTTGAAGCCCCTGGCGAAGAGCCTGCGCCAAGCCGGGCAGACATTGCAGGGTCCTTATGAAGACTTGCACCTGGCCGCGCACTTGCTGGATCTGCCGGCCAACCGGCCGGCGGATTTCGTGGCACGGCTTCTGGGCGGGCCGCCGCCCGCCGAACAACCGGCCCTGCTAACATGCGCCATGCTGCTGATTTCAGGCAGCATCCCCCGGAAACTCAAGAGCCTGCAGGCCGATAATATCTACCGCGAGATAGAACTCCCCCTAATGCCCATCCTGGCGGACATGGAGGCCGAGGGCGTGGCCATAGACGTACGAGCCCTGGAAGACATGTCCTCGGAATTGGGCCGGGAAATGCAGTCCCTGGAAAAGGAAATTTATGAACTGGCCGGCAGCGAGTTCAACCTGCGTTCCACCCAGCAACTAGCCGAAGTCTTGTTCGACCACCTGGGTCTGGCGCCTGGCAAGAAAACCAAAACCGGCCGATCCACCGGCGTGGACGTACTCGAAAACCTGGCGACCGCGCATCCCGTGCCGCGAAAAATCCTCGACTACCGGCAATTGCAGAAGCTGAAATCCACTTACCTCGACGTGCTACCCGGGCTGATCGACCCGGGTGATCGCCGCGTGCACACCACGTTCCATCAAGTTGGGGCGGCCACGGGCCGGCTTTCGTCCTCGGATCCCAACCTGCAAAACATACCCATCAGGACCGAACGCGGCCGGCGGCTGCGCAAAATGTTCGTGCCCGGCCGGCCCGGGCACAAGCTTCTGTCCGCGGACTATTCCCAGATTGAACTGCGCATCCTGGCCCATTTATCGGAGGATGAGCAGATGATTACAGACTTCGAGCAGGGGCTCGACATTCACCAAGCCACGGCCTCGAACATCTTTAACGTGGCTCTGGACGCGGTCACGCCCGAAATGCGGCGTCAGGCCAAGACCTGTAATTTCGGCATTGCTTACGGTGTAAGTCCCTACGGCCTGGCGCGGCAACTGCGCATTGGCCCTCAACAGGCCAAGGGCTTTATCGACGGATTTTACGGCCGTTACCCGCGCGTGCGCGAGTACCTGGACCAGGTGATCGAGCAGGCCCGGGAGAGCGGATACGTGAGCACCTTTCTCGGACGCCGCCGGTCCACACCGGACGTGAATTCCGCCAACCGTAACATCCGCGAGGCCGGCGAGCGCATGGCCATCAACACGCCCATCCAGGGCGCGGCCGCGGACATCATCAAGAAAGCCATGGTGACCTTGGGCCACGAACTGGCGGCCGAATCCTGGAAATCGCGCATGATTTTGCAGGTCCACGACGAGCTCTTGTTCGAGGGTCCGGCCCAGGAAATGCCCGAACTGCAAAAACTGGTCACCCGTATCATGAGTCAGGTGACCCCGCTAACAGTGAAACTGGTGGTAGACTCCGCCTGGGGAGACAACTGGATGGCCGCCCATGCCTAAATTTCACCGCAGAGCCACAGAGAGCGCAGAGAAAACATATATTAAAATACATTCCTTAGAATTAATGTTTCTAAAAAACCTTTTAAAGAATCTTTTAAAGAATATTATTCCTCTGCGTCCTCAGTGGCTCTGCGGTGAATTTTGCGTATTGATCATTTTGAGGTTTTGTTTTGGAATTAATTTCGTATAATAGTCTTGTTTTCAGCGTCTAATCAAAGGAATGTCAGTTCTCTTGAACGGCCGCCAATCACAGGCAGGGACCAAAATACCGGGACAGGTGCCCTCGTGACCGTCTTCACAAACATTCATGGCTAAAAAAACCGGTTTCCCCACGATCATTGTCACCGGCGGCACCGGCTCGGGCAAGAGCACGGTTGCGGCGGAGTTTAAAAAGCTGGGAGCCCGTGTCGTGGACGTGGACCGCCTGGCCCACCGCCTGCTCAAACCCGGCAGCCCAGCCTGGCACGAAATCCTCAGGGAGTTTTGCGGCGCCAAGCTCAAGGAAAAGAATCAGCTCTCTCCGGCCCTCACGCCCGGTCATTTTGTCGACAGCAGCGGACAGCCTTTGCCAGAACTGCCCTGGGCCATTACCAACGCGGGCGCCATCCGGCGGGACCGGTTGGGGGCCACAGTGTTCTCCAATCCCGAAGTCTTGCTCGCGCTGAATAAAATAACGCACCCCCGGTTGCGCAAGCTGCTGGACGCCAAAATCAGCCTGCACCGCAAGCTGAGCGCCCGGCCCCTGGTCCTGGACATGGCGGTTTATCCGGAGCGCGCTTTTCGGGGCTTGGGCGACCTGGTGCTCTGGGTCCGCGCACCGGGCGGCCTGCGCGTGCAACGCCTGGCGGACAGCAAACGCCTGAACCTGGAGGAGGCCAGCGCGCGAGTGCGGATCCAGCCCAAGGACGAAGAGTATAAAAAACTGGCGGACTTTATTTTGCCGAACCTGGGTTCGGACCTGGACGTGCGCAAAGGCGCGCAGGCGCTCTGGCCTCGCCTCCTGTCGGGATTTTCAGGGAGTGGGAACTAATGCTGAGTTACTTTAAAAAACAGCCGGCCTACCGCTGGGTGTTCCTGGTCGGCCTCCTGCTGATTTATCCAGCGCTGACCACGCTGGTTTACCTGACCAGGGACACGACCTGGTTCTCCCTGGCCGTGCTGCTGCCGGCCGTAACGTTTCTCAGCGTGGGCCCCAGCGCGGGCAACGGCCTGCTGGTCTTCACCCTGCTCCTTTTCGGAGTGCTGGGCATGCGAGAAGGGGAACTGGGCGTGCGTTCGGCCATGCTGTTTCACATTCCCGTGGCCCTATTGGTCTGGATTTTCGCCCTGATCCACCGGTTCCGCGCCAATGAGGAGGAGCGGGTGCATCAGCGCACGATGTCCACCCTCGAGGAGCGGCTGGCCCTGATCCGCGAACAATACAAGACGGACCTGGTGGTCAACGTTAGCAACCAAAAAAAATCCCAAAAATACAGCCTGCTGAACCGGGTATCCCGGATATTCGGCTCCCAACTCCAGTTGGACAAACTGGCGGACAAGGTGATCCAGGAAGTACTGTCCGTGGTCGGCGCCGAACGCGGGCGTTACCAGGTATCGTTCAGTTTCCAGGACAGCCCGGGATCCTGCGTGCGCAGCCTGCCCGAGATCGAGGCCGAAGAGGTCAGCCGGGAAGACCAGTACTCGAACTACGTGGCGCAGCACCGGACCTCGCTGCTGGTTTCCGACACCAATGATGATTTTCGTTTTCAGGCCCTGGGGTCCGAAGCCATGGTGCGCAGCCTCATGCTCTCGCCTATGCTGTCTGCGGGGCATCCGATCGGGCTGCTCCGGGCCGAGAGCCCCTTCCCGGACATCTTTAGCAAGGACGATCTGCGCCTGTTCACAATTATCTCCGACCTGGCCTGCGTGGCCGCGGAAAACGCCCACTTGTACCAATGCGCCCAGGAACTGGCCATCACCGACGGCTTAACCGGGCTGTACCTGCGCCGCTTTTTCAACCAGCGCTTCGAGGAAGAACTGGAGCGGTACCGCGAACATAGCACGCCCTTTTCACTCATAATTCTGGACCTCGATCATTTCAAACGCATCAACGACCGTCAGGGACATCTGGCCGGGGATCAGGTCCTGGCCCAGCTGGGCGAGGCGCTGCGCGCCGAAGCCCGTGTGGCGGACCTGCTCTGCCGGTTCGGGGGCGAGGAATTCGCCCTGATTTTGCCCAACACCAATCTGGAAGGCGCCCTGGTCATGGCCGAGCGCATCCGCTCGCGCATCGCGCAGCGGGAGTTTTACGCCAACCAGGAGACGCTGAAACTGACGGTCAGCCTCGGTATCGGCGAATGCCCCAAGAACGGACAGGACATGATCGAACTGATTCGGATAACCGACGAAGCCTTGTATATGGCCAAACGCCGGGGCCGGAATCGGATTATTTTGGCGGGGAGCAGGGAATGAACCGCAAAATCAAACACTACAGCGTGCTGGCGCTGGGCTTTCTGCTGGTCATTAGCCTGATGATCATGGACCAGCAGTCGGAAGCGTCCACGAACTATGCTTTGCTCCTGCTGTCCCTGATTCTCCTGGCCGGCACCCTGGAGTTTACGGTCGGCGCCCTGTTGCTCGCCGTGGCCAGCGCCCTGGCCCTGGTGGCGGGGCACCTGCTGCAGTGGCTGCCCCAGAGCGGAGCGGTCACGGGGATTATCGCGGTCGGACTCATGTCCGGCTTCATGGCCCTCATCAGCCAGGACCGGGACGTACGGCTCAAGGCCGAGGCCCAGGAGCGCGAGCCCAAGGCGCACGAACTGCTCAAGGTGGAGCGCAAGGCGTTCATGATCCGCCGGCAGATCGAGGGGCACAAGGAGCGACTGGACGGATTGATCAAACTGTACCAGGTGGCCAAGAAGCTCTCCGGGGTCATCAAACTGGAGGCCATGCTGGACGAGGCCCGGCTGGAAGTGGCGCAGCTGTTTGCGCAGCATTTCTCGGCCAATTCGGAGGAGGACGCCCGCCTGGCGTTCTACATCCCGGATGAGGAATCCAGCGATTTCCTGCGCGTAGGCGTGCGTGGTCACGAGATTTCGGACGAAGGCTTTCCGGACCAGCTGCCCGTGCCGGAGCTCAAGCGCTGGCTGGGAGATTCTTTCAGCGCGGTGCGCATCAAGGATCTGTCCAGCGACCCGCGCTTCGAGAATTTCGCGCGGGGCAGTCATTTCCGCTCCCTACTGGCGATCCCCCTGGTCATGCACGATATCGTGATCGGTCTCATGCTCCTGGCCACGAGCCAGCCAGGCAGTTATTCGCCCACGGATTTCACCCAGGCCGAAGTCCTGGGCAAGCAGATCGTGTTCGCCCTGCGCAAGGCCCTGCTCTACCGCAAGGTCCAAACCCTGTCCTTCACCGATAGCCAGACCGGGCTGTATGTGCACCGCTATTTCCAGGAACGCCTGCGCGAGGAAATCCACCGGGCCGAACGCTACCATCAACACCTGGCGCTGATCATGCTGGATCTGGACCACTTCAAGAAGGTCAATGACGAGCACGGACATCAGGTGGGCGACGCGGTCCTGGTGGAAGTGGCGGCCCGCATCCAGGAGATGGCCGGGACCACGGCCCTGGTGGCCCGGTACGGCGGCGAAGAATTCGCCGTACTACTGCCCAACACCACCCAGGCCCGGGCCACGTTGGTGGCCCAATCCATCAACACGTTTCTCAAGGCCACTTCCGTGGACGTGGGTGAACTCAAGCTGACGATCACCCTCTCGGCCGGGGTCAGCACCTATCCGGAGGATTCGCTCTCACGCGAATCCCTGATCGCCACGGCCGACGCGGCGCTCTACCAGGCGAAAAACGACGGCCGGGATTTGGTCCGGGTTTTCAAGGGAAAACCCCTAAAAAAAAGTTGACAGGCCGGGCTACCTTGGCTATACTTTGGTCGCCTACCAAAACGGCGCCATATCCAAGCAATCAATGCACCGTTACCCCGCGAGAACTGGAGTCCATTCCATCGCAGACCAATTTTGCAATCGTTTACGGAAACGGATTCCGCAGATTCAATACTATTCGGGGATAAATTGATACTCGTGTTAATCGGTCCGATCGCGCGCAAACAGTCCCAAAACACCGTCCGCTTTGCGTCCTCATGGCAGGCCCCAACTTTGTCCGGGAGAAAGGAAAGTTCATGAATGTCACGGAATTGAAGCATAAAAGCATATCCGATCTCAACGGCATGGCCAAAAAAATGAAGCTCACGGGAGTTTCGGGTCTCAAAACCCAGGAACTGATCTTCAAGATCATTGAAGCCCAGGCCCTCAAGAACGGTGAGATCACGGCCGAAGGCGTGCTGGAGGTCTTGCCAGACGGGTTCGGATTCTTGCGCTCTCCGGATTACAACTACCTGCCCGGGCCGGACGACATCTACGTTTCGCCCTCCCAGATCCGGCGCTTTGACCTGCGAACCGGCGACACCGTTACCGGAAAGGTCCGGCCGCCCAAGGAAGGCGAGCGTTATTTCGCCCTGCTCAAAGTGGAGTTAATAAATTTCGACGTCCCGGAAAAACAGGCCGACAAGATCCTCTTTGACAACCTCACGCCCATTCATCCCATTGAGCGCCTGAATCTTGAACAACCCAATGGCGACATCTGCACCCGGATCATGGATCTGCTGATTCCCATCGGCAAGGGGCAGCGCGGCCTGATCGTGGCCCCGCCCCGCACGGGCAAGACCATCCTGCTCCAGAAAATCGCCAGTGCCATCAGCGCGAACCATCCCGATGTCTGGCTGATCGTCCTGCTCATCGACGAACGGCCGGAAGAAGTAACGGACATGCAGCGTTCAGTCAAGGGCGAGGTGATCTCCAGCACCTTTGACGAGCCGGCGGACCGGCACGTGCAGGTGGCGGACATGGTCATCGAAAAGGCCAAGCGCCTGGTCGAGCACAATCGGGACGTGGTGATTTTGCTCGACTCCATTACACGCCTGGGGCGCGCGCACAATACCATTATCCCTTCCTCGGGCAAGATCCTGTCCGGTGGCGTGGATTCCAACGCCCTGCAGCGGCCCAAACGCTTCTTCGGCGCGGCCCGGGCCCTGGAAGAGGGCGGCAGCCTCACAATTATCGCCACCGCCCTGGTGGATACGGGCAGCCGGATGGATGAAGTCATTTTCGAAGAATTCAAAGGCACCGGCAACATGGAACTCTGCCTGGACCGGAAACTCGTCGAGAAGCGGGTTTTTCCGGCCATTGACATTCAGCGCTCGGGCACTCGCAAAGAAGAACTGCTGATCCCGCCGGACGACCTGGCCCGTATCTGGCTGCTGCGCAAGGTTTTGAATCCGATTTCCATGGTGGAAGCCATGGAACTGCTGCTGGACAAAATGGGAAAAACTAAGACAAACAAGGGTTTTCTGGACGCGATGAATACCTAATCCCGGTCCAATTTGAAAACTAAAAATCAGCCACGAAGACACCAAGACACTAAGAAGGCATAGAAGAAAAATCAAATAATGATTTCCTTCGTGTCTTAGTGCCTTGGTGGCGGCTTTTCTTGCCTGGGGAGTAGTACATCCTGTAAAAGTCAAAGACCAGCCACGAAGACACCAAGACACCAAGAAGGAAAACAAGAACAATATAGAGTGTTTTTTTGTGTCTTAGTGTCTTGGTGGCTGCTTTTTATCTTGGGAATTTCGACTGCACAAATATATTGCCATCTTATTTGGACTATGGTAGGATACCGGCCTTGCCAGGGTCATGTGATGGGCCCTTGAAGATATTGGAGGAGTAACATGAAAGCGAAAATTCACCCCAAATACGAAGCGACGACCTTCACCTGCGCCTGCGGCAATGTGATCGAGACCCGGTCCACCATTCCGCCCAAGGCCAAGCTGGAAATCTGCTCGGCTTGCCATCCCTTTTTCACGGGCACCCAGAAACTGGTGGATACCGCCGGCCGCGTGGAGAAGTTCCGCCGGCGTTACGGCACGAAGAAAAAAGCTTAGCCAGTCTTTACTTCCCGAAAAACTCACCTCGGTTTTGGCGCATTGTCCAAAGCAGGTGAGTTTTTTGTTTCTCATCCTCAGGCACCCCGGCCCGGATGATTCGGGTCCGCAGCAGGAGACGGAATCCCATGCAGGCGATCTTATTGCAACACACCCCGCAGCCTGAACAAACCGTGGCCCAGGCGGCCAAGCTCTGCTATTCGGCCTCCGGCGTCGCCGCCATCGCGGAAAAACTGACCCCGGAGGGGACCGCGGCCTTTCTGAAGAAGCTGCTGGACATGGGGCATCACTCGGCTTTTGAGCACGCCAGTTTTACCTTCGCGATTGAGGGCGTTTCGCGCACCTTGACGCACCAGTTGGTGCGCCACCGCCTGGCCTCCTACTCCCAGCAGAGCCAGCGCTACGTCGCCCAGCGCGATTTTCCGTACATTACACCACCCTCCCTGGCCGACCGCCCGGAGTTGCGGGAGCGCTTTCAGACGGTTCTGGGCGCCCTGGGAGAAGCCTACACCGCCCTGTTGGATGCCGGGATCCCGGCCGAGGACGCCCGCTACCTGTTGCCCAATGCCTGTGAGACCAAGATCGTGGTGACCATGAATGCCCGGGAGCTGCTGCATTTTTTCCGTCTGCGCTGCTGCAACCGGGCCCAGTGGGAGATCCACGACCTGGCGGACTCCATGCTGGCCGAAGCCAAGCGTATGGCGCCGACTCTCTTCGGAAGCGCGGGCCCGGGCTGCATCCATGGCCCCTGCCCGGAAGGCAAGATGACGTGCGGGAAGATAGAAGAGGTGCGGAAGAAGTACAAAGCCCGTTAGCGATGCGACCACTGATCGTTTCCGCCCGGATTGCCTGATTTCCGGAGGGGGCGGTTGGTGGTTTTTTTATATGCTCAACGTAGGGAACGGTCGCGACCGTTCCCTACCCTGGTTTGAATAATATGCTGGCGGCGAATAATTATACCCGATAGAAGAGAGCGTGAATTTCATGTGGGACAAACTTGAACAAGTCGAGAAAAAATGCGAACGCCTGGAGCAGGAACTCGCGGACCCCACCCTGGTTAAGGACCAGGCGCGGTACCGAGAGACTGTGCGGGCCCACGCCGAGCTGGTCGAAGTGGTCGAGGTACTGCGTATCCACCGCAAACTCCGGCAAGAACTAACCGAGGCCGAGGAACTGAGCGGCGGGAGTGACGAACTGGCCCAAATGGCGAAGGAGGAGGCCGCGCGGCTCAAGCAGGACCTGGCCGAGAGCGAACAGCGGATGCAACACCTGCTCATCCCCCGCGATCCGCACGATGGCAAGAATGTTTTTGTGGAGATCCGCGCCGGCACGGGCGGGGACGAGGCGGCCTTGTTTTCCGCCGACCTGTTCCGGATGTACAGCCGCTTCGCCGAAAGCCAGGGCTGGAAAGTCAGTCTGTATGACAGCAATGCCACGGAACTGGGGGGATACAAGGAAATCGTGTTCCAGGTCAGCGGCAAGGAAGTATACCGCGCGCTGAAATTCGAAGCCGGCGTGCACCGCGTGCAGCGGGTGCCCACCACCGAGGCCTCGGGGCGCATTCATACCTCGGCCGTAACCGTGGCGGTCATGCCCGAGGTGGATGAGGTCGAGGTGGTCATCAACCCCGCGGACTTACGGGTCGATATTTTCTGCTCTTCCGGGGCGGGCGGGCAGAGCGTAAACACCACCTATTCGGCCATACGCCTGACCCACCTGCCGACCGGCATCGTGGTGCAGTGCCAGGATGAGCGCTCCCAGGCCAAGAACAAGGCCAAGGCCATGAAAGTCCTGAAGGCCCGGCTGCAAAAAGCCAAGGAAGAGGAGCAGAACCGGGAAATGGCCGCGGACCGGAAATCCCAGATTGGGAGTGGTGATCGGAGCGAAAAAATACGCACCTACAATTTCCCCCAGAACCGGGTGACCGACCACCGCATTGGGGTTTCGCTGTACAACTTGGAAGGGTTTATGAACGGGCAAATCAGCGAAATGCTCCGGAAACTGCAGGAAGCGGACCAGGCGGCCAAGCTCGCCGCAGAGTAAAAAAAGAGGATCACGAAGAGCACGAAGAAAAGAATAATCATGAAGGACACGAAGGAAAAGAATAATCACGAAGAGCACGAAGGAAAAGAATGATCACGAAGGACACGAAGGAAAAGAATGATCACGAAGGACACGAAGGAAAAGAATAATCATGAAGGACACGAAGGAAAAGAATGATCACGAAGGACACGAAGAAAAGCAAATAAGGTAAGGTTTTAAAAAAGACCAAATGCTTTTAACCCTTATTTTTTTTTGAACTTCTTCGTGATCCTCTTTTTTGTGATCTTGTTTTTTATTTTTCGGGATGGAAGCGCTGGCGGAGGGCTTGGTGGGCCTGGGCGCAGATGCCCAGCATCTGCCATTCGCAGCCCAGGCAGACCTGGCGAAAATCCTCGGCTGACAGATTACCCAGCCGCTCGTCGATTTCCGGCAAAGGATAGGGGTGGCCCGGCTTCAGCTTGAGCGCCCGCAAAGTACGGCGGTCCAGCTCAGCCGTCATCCGGCCCCGCAAACCGAGCCGGTCGGGCGAACACTCGTATTCGTGGTGCGGGCAGGTTCGGCAAATATTGTCGAATCCGGGTTTGATTACAATGGTCTTGACCCGGCCGGATTTGAAAATTTTGGCAATCCGGGCCATTTCATTGATATATTCCGGCGAATAGCCGTAGCCCGTGAATCCTAGACGGCACAGAATGTGATAGGGCCGCAAAATCAGAGTCATGCGCCTGTTCCTTCCTGATCAAGATACGAAAGAATCCCCGCGCTCTTGCCCGGCGAATGCCGGGTTAGCGCGTTATCCGGCATTCGCCGGACAAGCCTCGCCCCCTCTCCCTGGTAAGGGAGAGGGATTCAGGGTGAGGGTCACCAGAATACCCCGCACTTCAGGGCGGGGATGATTATGCCGGATGGGTTGCGCCTCGCGGTTTGTGGGTGAAACCAAGCGGTCCCAAAAGCATTGCTTTTTCAACATACAAAAGGAATCCCCGTACGTAAGTGCGGGGTTACCTCTTGCCCTCTCCCTGGCAGGGAGAGGGATAAGGGTGAGGGTTACATGAAAACTCCGCACATCAGTGCGGAGA
>JAUXBQ010000120.1 GCA_030619365.1 candidate division FCPU426 bacterium
ACACGGTCTATGCCATATTCTCCGGAAACGGCGAATGGGTTGGTGGTGGCCCCTCCACAATCACTTACACTGACCCCCATGCCCAGGATTTCTACGTGCTAGCCAGGCCCAAGGAAGATGCGGGCAAAGATATAAAAACATGGACACGGACTTCCGGCCGCTACACAGTCACGGCAGACTATATGCATTCCTCGATAGTCGCTTTCGCGGATCCGGAATTTATTGACAGCATACCCAATTCCGACAACGCAGATGCCTATGATGAAGTGCAGTCAATTTCGATCAAGTTCTACGATCCGAGCACTGGTGAGGAAGTTACCGACATCATTTCCGGTTATTTTAACTATCAATTGAACTGGACACCTGCCACCCAGTACTTGCCGGCTGGGGTGACTTTTACTTGCACAAGCTCAGAACCTTTCAGCACCCTGTCTGTCCAGGAATTCCGCAAGGAAAATGATGAGGCGCGATTCAATTTCGCCGGTGTCGGCGAGCCGCGCAATGTGTACGACAGCACGGGCCTGAGCCTGCCGAAAGAGATCGCGGAGCGCAGCGAAATATACTACTGGTACATAACTCCGACCGCTTCGGACGGCAGCATTCGCGATGACATCATTATAGACGATATTATAACGCATATAAACGAGAAGCCGGAGCAGGACCAGTATAACGGCGATTTCACCGTGCGTTTGGCGGACAGCCTGACCATCCGCACCTTTGTGGACGGCAATACGGTCACTGCAAATACAGAGGTCGATCAGCTTTGGGACGGGCAAAACGACGCGGGCCAGGTTACGCCGGACGGCGAGTACAAGTCCATGCTCTGGGCCTATGACGAAGCCTGGAACTGGCGTTTAGACAAGCAAAATGTGATTGTGGATACAACACCCCCTGTTACGCAGATTACGCAGATAAATGCAACACAGATTGATCAAGCGCAGATTACGCAGATTAGTCCGCAGATTACGCAGATGGATACAGTGGTGGATGTGACAGGCATCATGGGGATCATAGGAACTGCGGACGACGAACACTTTATTAAATATATTTTAGATTACGCAGATTCGAATTCGCAGATTACGCGGATTGGAGAAGGCACAACGCCGGTTCGGGGCGACCTTTTAGGAATCATGGACACGGCCGGCATGACCGGACCCGCGCAGATTATCCTGTACGCCGAGGACGCGGCCGGGAATTCCAGGACCGTGATTGTGAACCTGAATTTGATCAATGATGCGGATTACGTGCTGAGGCTGGAGCCTAAGACGGATTGGCTGATTTCGCCGAATGGGGACGGATTTAAGGATTTCTACTCAATCGATTATCATACGCCTTTAGGGATTCAATTGGATTATCTGGGGATAATTTCACGAATTAATGAGAATGAAGTTCAATTATTAGCGGATGGAATATCTCAAACGCCTGGTTCCTATTCCCTAGTATGGGATGGGTCACAGGCAGTGGGCGGCATAGCGCCGGATGGAGATTACTATTTCAGCCTGACAGCTACTGCCAATATCGGGGGCAATCCTTTGACTGCCTACAGATACGGTCCGATAGAAGTAGATACCACCACGCCGACCGCACAGATTGCGCTGGAAGGGACTATTCTGGAAGGGACGATCTCGGTATCCGGAACTGCCAAGGACAAGAATTTTACTTACTATGAAGTCAGGTACGCAGATTACGCAGATTGGGTCTTGCTGAAAAAGGAAAATGTACCTAAGGAAAACGAACGGCTTAGCTGGTTTAATACGCAGGGGTTGGAAGGGGATTGCCGGGTTGGGTTGTTTGTGATGGACCAGGCTGGGAATTCGAGCTACGCATTCGCGGACCTTACTATCGACAACCAGCAGCCGAACGTGGCGATTATGCATCCATCCGCTGGAGACATACTGGGTGGGACCATAGCCATACAAGCCCTGATCGATGACCCGAACATCGCGTCCTGGACCCTGGAATACGGGCAGGGCGATGCGCCTCTTAGCTGGGTGTCATTGACTGGCGGGAATTCGAATGTGAATGGCGATATTTACGTATGGGATACCAGCGGAATGAACGGGATTTATGGGATTAGGATTGTGGCTCTGGATGAGGCCGGGAACCAGACCGTAGTGAAGCAAAGCTTTACGCTGGACAACACGCCGCCTGAGGCCCGGATCGACGCGCCGGGGAACAGTACAAGTGTGAATGGGATAGTGGAAATCTCAGGCACGGCCCAAGATGAAAACTTCCTGAAATATATTCTGAATTACACGAATGAAAATACAATTACACGAATTAAAGAGGGAACAATACAAATAAATAATGAATTATTAGGATCATTGGATACAACGGCTTTGGATGATGGCGCCTATAATTTGGAGTTGATTGTCAATGATTTGGCCGGGAATTCGAGTTATGCGCGTGTCTGGAACTTGCAGATTGACCGGGACGGGCCGGGTGTGACGATCGAGAGCCCGCGGTCTGCGGTGCTGGGCGTGAACCCAGTGCTGGAGGGGACCATAAATATTGCCGCTAGCATAACCGGAGAAGATCTGGACCACTATATTTTGGATTACACGAATTTAAATGAAAATTACACGAATTGGGAAGTTATTCATGAATCCGACTTGGCTGGACCAATCACCAACCAAAACATTGCGAATTGGGACACAAATGAAAAATTCACGAATGAAAATGCAATTACACGAATGAGATTACGGTCTTTTGATACTGCCGGCAACATGGGCACAGACGAGGTCACTATAGAGATCGACAACCAGGCGCCAATGGTGACCATCCACGCGCCAGAGGATCAGGACCATGTGCGCGGAAACGTGGATGTGTTTGGCACGGTGATTGAGGCGCACCCGGGATTGAGCACTCTGGAAATCCGGCCCGAGGCAGGCGCAACGCAGGTGTTGAGCATTACAGCCAAGGAGTTGGACAATAGTCATATTTACCGCCTTGCTTCGCGTGACTTCGCGGATGGAAATTATTCGCTGATCTTGCAGCATGCGGACCTCTTAAGCAACATGGGTTCGGCGCAGATCAACATTACCATAGACAACACCTTGCCGCTGGTGGCCCTCACCTCGCCGCAGGACAACTCGCCCGTGACCGGGATCGTGGAAATATTTGGAACTGTGAATGATCCGAATATCAAACAATATTCGATTGCTTATCAAAAGGCCGGTGATCCACAGATTACACAGATTTTCACAGATTTAAATAATATAGATAATAACAAATTGGGAGATTGGAATACCTCGGGCTTAAGCGGGGTGGAATACATTTTGCATTTAAGTGCCGAGGACCAGGCTGGAAACACTAATTCGACATCTGTTCGCGTGGTCTTGGATCGTACCTCGCCGGTTATTACTGACCTGGGGGCAGAACCCAATCCATTCAGCCCGTTATCAGAAAATAATAAAATTACACGAATTAAATTCGAATTAAATGAATCATGCTTAGTGTCGGGGTGGGTACTGGATGCGACGGGAAACACGATTACGCAGATCGCAAACAACGAGCAAAAGGACACTGGAGAACAATATATTGAGTGGGACGGAGTGGCTGATCCCGTGGGTCCGGTGTACGCGCCAGTTGGAACCTATACCTATTTCCTCGCAGCCCAGGACCTGGCCGGTAACCTCGGCGCGCCGGCTGTGGGCCAGGTGACAATTACGGATGATATTACTGCGCCGGTGATCACGAGTCTGTCAGTGGATCCGGTCTGGATTTCGCCGAATAATGATGCGATCCAGGATTCAATGCAGATTCAATATGAAGTCCAGGATGATCAGGAAACCGAGATACGGGTCCTATTGGAAATAATAAAATCCTATCCACAGATTACACGGATTACACAGATTATTAATGAGAAGAAAGAAACAGGAATTAATCATACTGAAACCTGGGATGGTCAAGACGGAGAAGGCAACCTGGTTCCTGACAGTGAGTATTTGGTCAGACTGACCGCCTGGGATGCGGCCAATAATCCGGCCATTGCGGAGCGCGTGGTTTACGTGGATACCGAGGCTCCGCAAGCCGCGGGAACAGCAGTGCCGGAACTCATATCACCTAATTCGGACAGTGTGCTGGACAGCACGCTGATCACTCTGGACCTTACCGACAATTTCCCAATGTACGTGACCTTTACAGCCCAGGTGCGCAATACCTTGGACCAAGTGATACGGACCCTGGGTGTTGGGCACGCGGACCTGCCTTACACAGCGCAATACACCTGGGATGGACTGCGGGATGACTTGAGCCAGGCCGGGGACGGCGTGTATCATCTGGCTTTGAATCTTCAGGACCAGGCCGGAAACGTCGCTGAACTTGATCCTGTGGAAATCCGGATTGACCTGACGCCTCCGGACACGGAGATCAACTACAGTCGCTCGTACACGGACCAGGCAGGAAACAAATATTCAAGCATCCACACCCATCCCTGGCTGGACCAGCAAGACCCTGAGAGCAATGGCGTGTCCGCGGGCGTGGCCCGGACCCTGTACAAAGCCAGGTCAGTGACTGATCCCCCGGTCCCCATATCGGATATGTGGGAATACTACGGCGGTCCCTTCTACCTGGTCAATGTCTGGCTGGACGCGGAAGGCAACACGCAGTTCGCCTTTTGGCCGGATGGCGAGTATGCCGTGGATTTCGTGAGCTGCGATCACGCGGGCAATACCATGCCGGTCAGGACCAGAATCTTCCGTGTGGACAACATGCCGCCGGAAGCGCAGATGACGCAGAATGGGACACAGATTACACAGACGCAGATTACGCAGATAAATACTGCCGTGTTTACGCTTTCCGCCACGGACAACTACTCCGGCCTGTCGGCCACGGCGCTGTCCATTGACGCCGGTGATTGGACCTTTGATCCCGCGCCCTTCACCCTGCCCCTGGGCGAGCATACACTGGCTTACTATGCCCTGGACAACGTGGGCAACAGCAGCACGGTTGAATCGATCACTGTGCTCATCGTGGAGCCCACTCCAACGCCCACCACCACAGCCACACCGACCGCCACCTGGACAGCCACGCCGAGCAGTACATCGACTGCCACGGCTTCGCCCACAGACACCAGCACAACAACTCCGACCGCCTCGCCCACTGCGAGCAGCTCAGCCACGCCAAGCAGCACTTGGACGCCGACCGCTTCACCGACTGTCACGGCAACCAATACGGCCACGGATACGGCCAGCTTTACTGCCACAGCTACGGATACCGCCACACCCACCGCCACCTGGACAGCCACCCCGAGCGCCACGGCCACGCCCTGGGTGGACGAGGGCTGCGCCATCCTCTCGCCCTGCGACCAGAGCCTGGTGAATGGGTACGTGCATATAATCGGAATTACGGGAATTAAAAAGAAAATTACACGAATTAGATGGGTGCTGGCCTACAGGCCGGTAGCGGGCGGGGAGACGGTAACTATAAGCCAGGGCGAGAAACCCGTTTACATCGGCTTGCTCGGTGTGTGGGATACAGGTGATTTGGCGCCCGGGTTGTATGATTTGATTTTAACGGTGGAACGAGCGTCATTGCGAGCGACCAAAGGGAGCGCGGCAATCTCCGGTGCGGCCAAGATTGCTTCGTCGGCTTCGCCACCTCGCAATGACATCATGCGGCATACCGTCCGGGTGCGCGTGGGCGACTGGGCGTTCCTGGGACAGATTGGGACCGGGATTAAGGGTACGGGGAACAACCAGTTCGACGAGCCATGGGACGCGGAATGTGACCGATACGGTAATTTATACGTTGTGGATACCAAGAATAACCGGATGCAGAAGTTCGATTCAGATGACCAGTACCTGCTGACCATAGGCGAAAAAGGCTGCCGGCCGGGGGAATTCAAACTGCCCACGAATCTGGCAATTGCTGATAAATCCGAAATCCTAATATCTAAATACGAAACAAATTCGAAAAACATAAATTCGAATGATCAAAACGAAATCTACATTGTTGATTACCAGAATCGCCGGGTGCAGGTGTTGGATTTGGACGGGAATTATATTCGTGAATACCCTGTAGGGAACAGGCATGCCTGTTCCCTACAATGGCCGGTGTCGGTTTGCACGGACATTTCAAACATCACCTATATTTTGGACGGGAATGGGAAAATTTATATAGAGACAGAAGATGATGAATTACACGAATTAAAGAAAAATAAATTACACGAATTAGAAGGGAATTACACGAATAACGTGGAGGCCGCGTGTCATGATCCTTTGCAGCACTACACGGACCTGGCCGCAGGATATGCTTACAGAGATTGCTTCGTCGCACAAAACGCTCCTCGCAATGACACCTTTGTTGCCGGTCATTGCGAGCGACCTTCGGGACGATGGGAAGGGAGCGAAGCAATCTCGCTGCAATTGCAGTTCGACCGGGTGCACCAAGTAGCGCATAAAGTGGAGAAACTGGACGAATACGGTATGCCCCTGTATTCCTACAAAGGCACGCAGAATAAATACGAGCCTCAGAACGCCAAGACCGGGCCCCTGGGCAATGTCTGGATCTCGGATCTGAAATACAACCGGGTGCAGGAATTCGGGCCGTACGGTAATTTGATCGGCACGTTCGGATCATTTGGGAGTACGCAGGGCAAATTTGATAGACCGCATGGGATCACGTTTAAATACAAATCCGAAATCCTAATATCTAAATCCGAAACAATATCTAATGACCAAAATCCGAAATCCGAAACGTTTGGGTCATTGGGGCATTTGAATTTTGGACATTGTTTAGAATTTAGAAATTCGGATTTAGAAATTGTGGTTTATGTTGTTGACACCGGCAACCAGCGGGTACAGAAGTTCGGGCTGGACCTGTCCAGTGGCTGGCCCACGCCTGGCCCCTCGCCCACACCAGCGGCGCAGTTGGAAATACTGGCTCTCTCAGCCCAGCCCGCGGCGTTTATTGCCGAGGACGGGCAGAAGACAACCATCAGTTACCTGGTTACCAAGCCCGCGCTCGTGCGCCTGATGGTCATGGACCGGTTCGGCGGTATGGTTCGCGATTTGGGCCAGAACCAGGTGGCGACGCCAGGCTGGATGCAATATATCACTTGGGACGGCAGAAACAATTTTGGGACAACCGTAGTACCGGATGTGTATACCATCCACGTAGGGGCGACTGGCCAGTCGCCCTTACAGACCGTGGTGGCCACCACCCTGGTGATCGTGCTGGCCCAGGGGCAGGAACCGCCCACGCCTATACCCGCGCCCACGGGCGTGATCACTCCGGTCTGGACACCCACGCCGCTACCCACGCCGACTTATACCTGGACTGCCACGCCGGAGCCAACGGCCACCTGGACGCCGGAACCGGAAGTTCGGCTCTCGAATTGTCACGCGAGCCCAAACCCGTTCAAAAAAGGCCGTTGGACCACGATCCACTATATTTTAAACATGGACGCAGAGGTTACTATCAATCTGGCGAAAAAGGGCGGGCATGACGTTCAGGATTACGGGCCGTTTGCCCCCGGCACAAATGGCGGCAGGCAAGGCGGCAATCAAGTCAGATGGGATGGAGATAAAATCAGGGTTGTACACGCCGCTGGTCATGAGGGAAATAAAAAATATATTTGCAAGATCACTGCCCGGAAAGGCGGCCGGATAGTGCAGGAACAATTTGAAATCACTCTGGCGGAGTAATAGGTTTGCAAAAATATCTATTGCTCCCGTTTTGTTTATATCTGTTCTGCCTTCCGTGCGTCAGCCATTCAAAAAATCCCGACATTCAGAATCTCAACATCAACGCCCGTTCCATTGGCCTGGGCCAAAGCCTGATTGCCGGATTGTCCGACTTTGGGACTTCCGGCAACCCGGCCAGTCTGGGCCGGGAAGACCGCTGGGCCCTGTCCCTCAGCCAGGCGCGCCTGGCTTATGACCGATACGGCTATCAAATCCTGCAAACCATCCCGCTGGTTGGCACGCTGGCCCTGCGCTTTGACCAGGTGA